>JAAYQC010000045.1 GCA_012519515.1 Bacteroidales bacterium
AGTGACACGTGCCAACAACGTGGTAACACCCGATCTCACTGTATGTCTTCCCGATCCGGCAAAAGCAAACGGGGCTGCCGTATTGATATGCCCCGGCGGCGGATACGGAACGCTCGCCTTCGACCACGAGGGTAACGCGATTGCAAAATGGCTAAACGATAACGGAATAGCCGGGATAATACTTAAATACAGGCTTCCGTCCGACAAAATAATGGTCGATAAAACGGTTGGCCCTCTGCAGGATGCACAGGAAGCTATGAGAGTGATCCGCAGAAATGCGGCGGCATGGAAGATAGATCCAAATAAAGTGGGAGTCATAGGATTTTCTGCAGGCGGACACCTTGCATCCACTATTTCAACCCATTATGCCGATAAGGTGTACGAAGTGAAGGATAATGTGAGTGCCAGGCCTGATTTCTCCCTGCTTATCTATCCTGTAATTACAATGGATACCACCTTTACCCACAGGGGAACAAGGAATAACCTTATCGGACTTGATCCGACCGAGAAAAATGTATTCCGTTTTTCAAACGAAAAACAGATAAACGGCGATACCCCTCCTGCATTCCTTGTTCACTCATCTGACGATGAGGTTGTTCCGGTAAAGAACAGTATTAATTACTACATGGCTTTGCAGAAATACATGATTCCTGCCGAGTTTCACATATTTCAGAAAGGCGGACACGGCTATGGACTTTCTACAAAAGGAGGCACCGAATCTTCATGGCCCGAACTGTGCATAAAGTGGTTAAAGGCAATCGGTCTTATTTAGCAAGTAATTAAATTACAATTATTTTGTTCAGGATCATATTCTCCTTCGAAGTATAGTGACGCTTTCAGCAGGGACCGGAACACTGACCTGAATGGCTATTTTCTGAAACCCGATTTTTTTCGCTTACGCGTATCAATCTAAAGACAATCACCATCGCGATGATTTCAATCAAAACGATGTATAGATAAACGCCGGCTCCGAATTTATCCACGAAAACCCCGGTAAGGTAATTGATAATGATATTCCCGGAGAGTGCGATAACCATGGCGAAACTAAATGCCGTGGCCGAAACATTTTTGAAGATCTCGGCTATCACGCCCAGCATAACCGGGAACCCGGGAGCCAATCCGGCACCGAGGAAAAACAACCCCGGAAGGCGTATGTAATAGGGTGCGGGAAGTATCAGGCAAATAAACCCGAGCGTGAGCAGCGTTAGTGCTATTCGGGTTAACTGGCTGTAGGACAGTTTTTTGAAAACGCTTCCCGTGAGTACGCGCATAATGATCATTCCCAGTACCGACAACGATAAGGCTACCAATGCTTTTTCCTGCACCACACCTACACTGTCCATGAAAAACAATACCGACCAGTTGTTCACGATGGCTTCAAAAGCCGATTGAAAAAACAGGTAAAAACAGATAGTAAGGAACATCCTGTTTTTCACGAAAACAGGAATTAGTTTAAATGATATTTTTTCTTTTTCAACCGTGATCGGGTAGCTGATAACGGCAAAAAGTATGGCAACCAGAATGCTTAAACCGCAGGCAATATCGATAAGCACGGTGTAATACATGCTGTCAATCAGTGTCATAGCCATCGGCATACAAAAAGCGCCGATACCGTAGAAAGCACCCAGCCAGTTGAGGTTGGCGATTTTGTTTCGGGTTTCGCTCAAATCGGCTATCAAGGCGCTTGTGGCACCGTTAATGGCACCTCCACCCGCGCCGAAAACAAAAATACATAGCCGCAACAGGTTCATGGAGTGGGTGTGGGCAATCCCGAAAAAACCTAACCCCAAAAAGAGGCTCGCGATGGAAAGTACCCAGCGATAACCCCATTTATCGGCAATGGGGCCAAACGTGACGGAACTGACGAGAATTCCAACTGGAAGGATGGAGAAAAGACTGCCGGCTTCGATATCGGTCATACCGAATTTTTCTTTCAACAATGGAAGCGTTGAACCGATGATGACCATGGAGATTCCAAAAAGGAAAATCCCGATGAAATTAGCGGCAAAGGCGATGTATTTTTGCCTCATTTTTTTATTGTATTGACTGCTCGCCCGTTGATAACCTTGCAAAATGCATTAAAATGTTAGGTCAAGGGCACAATTAGCGGGCGGGTGCAATATTACAGAAAATGTTTGTAAAACCTAACTAACTTTTAGGGTGCAGTCCAACTGTGCCACGACAGTCTGCTTCACTTAGCCGCTTCTTCTATGCCGTCAGAAATTCCTCGGGGACATTTCTTAGTCTGGCAATATCGATGATTTGCTGTTGTATTACCCTTCAGAACCCGGGGCATAAGCGTTGTGCCTTAAAAGCAGATCAGACTCTCTTTCTGATTTTTAAATAAATAGCAGACGCCGGACATCTACAGTTGGCATATTTGCAATATCTTTATGCATTATTTGAAATCAGCCGGACCCGGCCTGCTATTTTGTTGTTATGGAATTACTGATCATTTCTCTGCTTATTTTTATGAACGGCGTTTTTTCACTGTCGGAAATTGCCATTATCTCCAGCAGCAAATCCAGACTTGAACAGATGAAAGACGAGGGCAGAAAAGGAGCCGATACCGCGTTGAAACTTCTTGGAGATTCGGAGAATTTCCTGTCCTCCATTCAGGTCGGGATAACCCTTATCGGGATTGTGACCGGTGTTTACGGCGGTGTAAGTATCGCGGATGACATTGCTCCTTTTTTCCGGAAATTTGAATTCACCTGTAATTCGGCACAGGAAATCTCCCTGACACTTACTGTAATCGTGATCACCTATTTCTCCATAGTCATTGGCGAGCTGGTTCCCAAAACCATAGCACTCAGCAATCCGGAAAAAATAGCCGTCAGGGTAGCTGCTTTCGTTTACTGGTTCAGCATCCTTTTCTACCCCGTTGTAAGGGTCCTTTCATATTCCACTGCATTCATAAACAGGATTCTCGGGATACGCAAGCATTCACGGCACCTGAGCGAAAAAGAAATAAGGCAAATACTGAAAAGGGCTTCGCTTGAGGGTATTATCGATAAAGATCAGGATATGATTCATCAGAAGGTATTTTACTTTTCAGACAAAAAAGCCAAACACCTGATGACTCACAGGATGCATATTGAATGGATCGACCTCAACCTCCCGGCGGAAACAATCCATAAAGCAGTTATGAAAGCCAGGCACAGCAGACTGGTATGTTGCAGCGAAAACCTGGATAATTACCAGGGCATCCTTTACGTTAGGGACTATCTGTCTGCCCATAGCCCTTCAAAGCGGCCGGAGATAAGAAAACTGATGATACAGGTGCCCATCATACCCGAGAGCGCCGATGCCCCAAAGGTGCTTGACAGGTTCAGAAAAGACAAGATAGATTGCTGCGTGGTGGTTAACGAATACGGAACACTCGAGGGTATCATAACGCTTCATGACATTCTTGAAAACCTGATAGGGGAGATACCTGCCGATGATGAACAGCATGAACCTGATATTTATGTCCGCGACGACAAATCATATCTTATAAGCGGCGATGCACCGGCTGAGATTCTCGACGGGGTTTTCGACAATTATATAACCGATCTCGAACATGTAGAGTATGCAACAGTCGCCGGATTTGTTCTTGATCATATCGACAAAATCCCGCAGATTGGAGATAAATTTACTTTCAAGGAATACATAATTGAAATCGTCGATATCGACGGAAACAGGATAGACAAGATACTTGTCAGGAAAAGCGGGGAATAAACCTAAACCGGATGGCTTTTCATTGTTTGTTGCCGCATTTTGAGTGAGAAGCCTTTTATGAAAGCATATTTTAAACCTGCAAGTAGGTAGCTTGAATTGAAGTTCCTGTGTCCAAACCGTCCCGGGTTGTTGAGAGCCAGGGTTACTCGTGCTGAAATGCAGTTGTCACTATGCCGGCACCGGAGCAGGTGGGATGACAATACACACGAATTTTTATCGTAAAACGATAATTGAATTATTGTTATTCGATAAATATTTTACCTGAAACGATATGTTTTTTTAATTTTCCGCAAGAAATTTATTCCCGGATGAGTTGTATCTTTACAAAAAGATATTTGATTTGTAAGCTGAAAATAGAACTTTAATAAAAACAAAACACTGAAACCAGTATATAATACATGCACAAACATTTATATATATGGTTTTCAGTCATGTGGGTTCCCCGTTTGAATGGGGCAGGCATCAACCATTAAAATCAAAAATTAAATTATGATGAAAACAAAACCTTCCCGCAGAAAATTCATCAAACAGCTTGGGGGTTCATCTCTTCTGCTGGCAGCCGGTTCCTATCAGTCACTGGCTATTGATGATACCAGAACGCTTGAAATCCCATGGTCTCCGAAGATCAGTCAGAACGACAAGATCAGGATTGCCACAATAGGGATGGGCATCATGGGATATGAAGACACCGATACGGCCCTTAAAATACCGGGTGTGGAACTGGTGGCAGTTTGTGACCTGTACAACGGCCGGCTGGTCAGGGCAAAAGAAAAGTATGGAAAGCAGATTTACACGACCCGGGATTATCGCGAGATTCTCAGGAGAAATGATATTGATGCGGTGATTGTTGCAACAAGCGACAACTGGCATTCCAGAATATCGATCGATGCCATGAACAACGGCAAGGCAGTTTGTTGCGAAAAGCCAATGGTGCATAAGATCAGCCAGGGCCTGCCGGTGATAGAAGCTTACCGGAAAACAGGCAAGCCGATGCAGGTGGGAAGTCAGCGTGTAAGCAGCATTGTGTATGCAAAGGCAAAGGAACTCTACAAGTCGGGGGCAATAGGTCAGCTCAACTGTATCGAAGCCTCATTCGACAGGCAGGATGCACTCGGTGCATGGCAATATACAATGCCCACCGACGGCTCGCCGCAGACTGTCGACTGGGACCGTTATGTAGAAGGGATGAATAAAATGGCATGGGATCCGAAGAAATTCTTCTGGTGGAGAAATTACCGCGATTTCGGTACCGGTGTCGCCGGCGACCTTTTTGTTCACCTGCTGTCGGGAATCCATCTTCTTACAGATTCCTATGGTCCGGATACAATTTTTGCCTCAGGTCAGCTCTGCTACTGGAAGGATGGCCGCGATGTGCCGGATGTGATGGTCGGTATAATGCATTACCCCGAAGCAAAGGAGCATCCTGAGTTCCAGGTGATGCTGAGGGTTAATTTCGTAAGCGGTCAGGGCAATGTAGGAATTACCCGCTTTGTCGGCAGCGAAGGGGTGATGGAAATGATCGACAATGGGTTTGTTCTCTCCAACAGCATCATGGCAAAAGCTCCCGGTATAGGGGGCTGGGATTCATTCCACACCTACCCTGAGGCAATGCAGAAGGAACTGATGAGGCAGTATGAGCAGAAATACAGCGTTGAGGACAGGAAAAGACCTGTAAAAGAAGGAGTGAGATATACCGCCCCTCAGGGATTCGACGAGCACCTGGAGCACTTTAGAAACTTCTTCGGGGCAGTCCGCGGAAATGAAACTCTTGTCGAAGGTCCGGAGTTCGGATTCCGTGCTGCCGCTCCGACACTTGCATGTAATGACAGCTATTTTGAGAAGAAGATAATATACTGGGATCCGATGAATATGAAGCTTGTATAGCCTATGCCTGAAAGGTTTGCAGATGATTTTGGATAATTAATTGCAAATACTTAATATTGCAATCCGGAAAAATCGGTTGCTCAGCAACCGATTCGGGCCCATAGCTCAGACGGTTAGAGCACCTGACTCATAATCAGGGGGTCGCTGGTTCGATCCCAGCTGGGCCCACAATTGAGTACCAACCAGTTAGAGATTTCTCTGACTGGTTTGTTTTTTTGTTGGAGGAAAAACTGTATAAACAATCTGTCATATAAAAACATAGTATTATCGGTTTTGGTCCAGATTTCTAACCCTTTTTATTGGTAATAACTATGTTGTTGGCTTTATTGAGTATGAGTTCTTCCACCATGCCCTCCTCATAATATTCCTGACCTCTGTTGATAATTTTAAAATCACTAAAGTCCCGCACATCTTCTTCAGTAATCCCGGCCAGGCATTCAATAATTGATTCTGTGGCTGCATCGAGGAGATATTCTCCATATGTTTCCTTCATTTGCGGTTTATTTAAAATTTAGATTCAGTCTAAAATTAGTACTTTTACCTCATGACAGAGAAAGCAAATCGAATCATGAAAAAACATCACTGATTCAGCAATAACTCAATATAATTTTATTTTGACAGATTAACTGCCTGAACTTTTTCAATATTTTCAGAATCTGCCAAGGTCTCTGTAAGTGATTTTTTCCTGCAATCCTGATTTTACTGATCAGGAAGTTATGACAATTTATCTCTATGCAATAAACGTAGAACAGCGATTAAGAATAAAATAAATACACCAGTACGCAAACGACTGTTCCTGGTTTCCTCTATTGCCATCCTATTAAGCTTTCAGGATTTGTTTCTTTTTGCCTGATCGAGTTCGTTAATAAAAACATTCATATTTGATGAAGGATTATTAAATAATATCAGGTGCGAAGCTCGTTTACAGGCTATTGTAAGATTCTCTGTCAGTTTGATCTCAAGGTTTTTGTCAATAACTCCTTTTTGATATGAATGTCTGTTTCTATTGCTTAATTCTCTGATGCAGTCCTGTGAGCTGATAGACGCAGTCTGGTTTTTATAATGTAACAAAAACCATAACTCTATTGAAGGATTTGATGCAATCAGCTGAGCAGTTTTAATGCTCTTAATCTTGCAAGTGTTTCCGGAACATCGGCATCGTATATTAAAAAATCCTTATCTTTTTTATGGATTGGCTTTCCTCTTTTATATTCTCTGATAAAGCGATCAGTTATTTTATTACCAACCATTTTTGAAACAATATCTATGGGGATGCAGTACTTTGACCTTAAACTGGCTATATAGGCTTCTTCAGTTTTTCCTTCACAAAATACCCAGAAATGAGGATTTATTTTCTTCCCTTTTGATGCTGAGCGTTTCCTAGCCATTAAATAAGGTTTTTAGTTTCACCTGAGAGTCATTTATTAATGGTACAGCATCAAAACGACCTTGCAAATAGGCTTTTTCCACATCCATAGTATCCCGAAAATCACTATAGTCATAAAGAGAATACAAGTCTGTAGAACCATCTTCTTTTTTATTTGCGAAAAAAATCTGGTCTTTTCTGAACTTCTTTAAGTCTAAAAATTTTGTGTTATGAGTTGTACAGATAAGCTGAGCCTTTTTCCCACTTCTGAAAATGTTAAAAATATATTCAATGATCATAGGGTGCAAGCTATCTTCAATTTCATCAATTAAAAGCACTTTGTTATTCTTAACAACATCAAGTATGGTCAGCATGATAAAAAACAACTTAATCGTACCCTGGGATTCTTCCGTTATAAAATCGAATGCAATATCGGGAGAGGCTTTGTGATAAGTCTTTATTTGTAAATGGTCCTGAACGACATCTTCAACTGTAAGAGTCATACTTGTAAGGTTGGCACTAATATTTTTAGCTGGTTTTTTTAGAACCTTGATCTTTACATCTACAATATCACTGTCAGCAATTTTTAGTGCTTCAATAAGTTGCTGCTTGTTTTGATTTGAAAGAGTCTCAATAGCCGAAACACCAAAACCAACATACTGCAATATAAACCTGCTATGAAAATATGTAAAAACCTCTTTGGCAATTTCCCTGTCCATTTGACTTGCCCTGGAAATATAAAGAGTTTTTTCTGAAGTATTTTCAGCCACATCCATGGGTCTTTTTATCCGACTTCCAAAGGAGTATTTTTCTTTCTTGGTTTTACCTCTTCGTTCATCACGGGTAAATACTTTAGTTATTCTGCCCTTGGGATAATAATACAAGCTTTCAGTTAAAATCTTAAATCGGGTAAATGAAAATGAGTATTCATATTCGATGCCGGCACTGATAAAGCGAATAAAATAATTGCTGGGCTTTTTGTCGTAACCATCAAATTTAAAAGGTTGAAAATTGTAAACAGTATTTTCATTATGCTTATGAGATTCGAATACCATAGCATTACAAAATCTGATTGCCTTAATAATGTTGCTTTTCCCCGAGGCGTTTGCCCCGTAGATTGCAATGGTCTTTAAAATGCTTGTGTCATTTTCAGTAATAATATTATCAGCAAGAGCTTTAGCATTCGCCGATTTAATTGTTGCCGCACGAAAGTCAAGTGTAATTTCGTCCTTAATGGAGAAAAGATTAGCTATACGTATTTCTAAAACCATTTTAATGCCCGTTATTGTAATTATTTTACAAATATATGCATTAAAACGAATATCGTACTATTTAATTGTCGTTTTGAAGAATTTTTCAGTAATCTATGATTCATAAAATAAGATGGCAATTCATAAAAGGACCTCGATTCAAGGTATCAACATTTAACTAATTCCTTTGATGATATTATTTTATATCACAGAAGAAGAAAAAATTAACTCTCGGACATCATCTTTTCAATATCAACCTTCTGCCTGTAGCCCTTCCTTCCTTGTCCGGAATGGAGAATTTTGTACATCACCGGCACTACTATCAATGTCAGGAATGTGGATAACATCATCCCTCCGATTACAACCCATGCCAGACCGTTCCTCAGTTCTGCCCCTGATCCTTTCGACAGGGCAACCGGAAGCATCCCGATAATAGTAGAAAGCGCCGTCATGAGGATCGGGCGTGTACGTATCCGCACCGCCTGAATGAGCGCATCATTGATCTCCTTGCCCTCCTTTATCGCATCATTGGCAAAGTCTACAAGCAGTATTGCATTCTTCCCGACGAGTCCGATAAGCATGACAAGTCCCAGCATGCCGTAAACACTCAGTGCTGTGTTCGTCATCGCAAGTGCCAGTATGGCTCCCAGGATCGCGAAAGGAATTGAAAAAAGAATAGCAAAGGGGTCTGTCCAGTTATTGTACAGCACAACAAGGGAAAGGTAAATAAGTATGACAGACAGGAGAAGGGCCCCGGTCATGACTGTCATTGAATCACTCATCGACCGCATGTCGCCTGTGACAATCAGTTTGGTTCCCCGCGGTTTATTCATCCTCTCTATCCGGTCACGGAATTCCCGTGATACTTCTCCCGGAGATGCACCCAGAACCTGTGAACGGATTGTGACTGAACTGTTGCGGTTGAACCTTTCCAGCCTGCCCGGACCTGTCCCGAGGCTGATATCTGCAAACTGCGAGAGACGGATTGCCTCTCCCCTGCTGTTTATGAAGGTAAGATTGCTGACATCCTCCACCTGTTCCCTGTATGCCTTGTCAGCCCTTATATTAATATCATATTCATAGTTGTTTTCAGTGTACTTGAGTGAGTTGTTTCCCTGGTATGTCATCTGCATCGTAAAACCGACATTGTCGAGTGTCAGGCCAAGTGCTGACATCTTGTCACGGTCGACAGATACATTTATTTCGGGTGTTCCGCGTTCAACCGACAGTTCCTGCTGCATCGTACCGGGGATTGACCGCATCACTTCCAGTGCCCGGTCGGCAAAGATCATCACGGAATCCGCATCATTGCCGGTGATAACGTATTCAACCGCTGCCTTCGCGGCCTGCCCCGTCACGGCTACACTGAAAATTTTTACTTTCGCATCGACAAGATAATCAGAGAGCGGTTTCTTGATTTTTGCAATGTAAATCCTGGTGTTTTCCTCACGTTGCCTGGCCGGCACCAGCTTCACGTTAAGCTCCGCGAGGTAAGGTGATCCCTGCGTACTCTGGGTATTGTCGCTTGTAAGCCCCACCATCGTGACAACCTTGGTAACCTCGGGTTTCACCCGGAACCAGTCCTCGGCTTTCCTGACAAGTGCATTCGATTCTTCAAGTGATATGTCCCTCGGCATTTCAAGTTGCACTATAAACTCACCCCTGTCTACTTCAGGCAGGAACTCAAATCCTATGAAACCCAGTGGGAAAAGAGAAAACACTGCAACCGTAATCACAAGGATGATCAGGGCAAGCCACCTCTTGTGGAAAAGCGACCATTTCATCAATTCAGAAACCCATGTCCCGAATGTCTCTATCATTTTTTCAAACCACATCAGGAACTTTTCATACAGGTTTTTTCCTGACAGCACATGAATGTTTCCATACCGTGAAGTAAGGAGAGGCACAAGTGTAAGAGCGGCAAGAAGGCTTACGAGTATTGAAAAAATAATCACTCCGCAGAACTGTCTGAGAATGTCTGAAACAAGCGTCTTGGTCAGGGCAATGGGCAGGAATACAATCACAAGGACAATGGTTATTGAGACCACTGTAAACCCGATCTCCCTTATTGCATCCCATGAAGCACGCACCCGGTTTTTGCCCATCTCAATATGCCGGTATACGTTTTCAATTACCACAATTGCATCGTCCACAAGTATCCCGATAACCAGCGAGAGGCCAAGCAGTGACATGAGGTTAAGCGAGAAATTGAAAATATTCATGCCGATAAATGCAGAAATCAGTGACACGGGCACGACAATCATTACCACGATGGCATTCCTGATATTGTGCAGGAAGATCAACATAACCAGTGATACAAGCAATACTGCCAGGAGCAGGTCTGTCAGCACCGAGGAGATTGACTCGCGTGTGAAGTCGGTGGAGTCCTGCGCGATCTCCATCTTAAGACCGTTCTCCGAGAATTCATTTTCAAGTGACGCTATTGTTTTGCGGATGTTATTGCTGACATCCACGGCGTTGGCATCTGACTGCTTGTAAATATTTATGAGTATTGCCTCTTCCCCGTTCACCCTTGCGAGGCTTGACGGATCCTTTATTGCATCGGTGATTTCCGCTATATCCTGCAACCTTATCTGTGATCCTGTCGGGGTTGTCATTACCACGAGATTCCGTATTTCGCTGACGTCCGTGAATTTGCCTGAAAGGCGGACGGCGGTCTGGGTCTCCGGATTCCGGATGCTTCCTGTGGGGAAGTCAAGGTTTGAAGCCCTGATAACTCCCTGTATCTGGGCAGGTGTGACACCAAGGGCACGCATCCGCGTGGCATCGAGGTTCACCTGTATCTCTCTCTGCAATCCTCCGATCAAAATCCCCTTCGAGACCCCCTTAATTCCCGAGAGTTGCGGGAGAATACGCTTGTCCATCAGGTCATAAAACTGTGTCGCCTCAAGAGTCGATGTTGCCGATAAAATAATTATTGCCTTGTCATCGACAGTAACCTTGGATATTACAGGTGACAGAACCGACACCGGCAGCTGTGATCTCTTTGCATCAATATAATTCTGGGCATCGGCTATTGACTTGTCTATGTCAGTGCCATATGTGAACGTGACAAAAAGCATCGACAGGCTTTCATAGGAATATGACTGTATCTTGTCAATGCCTTCCATGCTCGAGAGAGCATCCTCAACCTTGCGGGTGACTGAATTCTCCACCTCCGTGGGTGATGCACCCGGGTAAACGATCTGGACATTTATAACTGGCGGAGTGAATTTCGGCATCAGCTCGGCGCTCAGGTTTCTATAGCCGATATAGCCAAGGATTGAAAGCACCGAAAACAATACAATTACATATATCGGCCGCTTTATTGATATTTCTGATATTCTCATTTTGATTCATTTAGTCAATTCAGAACCTTACTTTTTCCGGAATGGCAGCTTACCGGTCTGCTTTGTTCATTACAGATACCCCGTCGGATACGTTGATAAGTCCTGAGACTATTATGCTGTCACCTGCCTGCAGCCCGCTGACTATCTCTACCTTATTGCCCGTCATGGGGCCAACGATCACCTCCTTTTCAGCAGCCCTGCCGCCGGTAACGGTATAGACTTTCGCGTTTTTGACACTTCCGGCAATGGCGCTCCTGGGGATCATTATCGCTTTTTCCGCTGATGCAATATCAAAATATGAAGTAATATACATACCTGCTTTCAGTTCCTTCTTGTCACGACCCGAAACCGAAATCTCCACAGGATAATTCATTGACCTGTCAGCCTTTGATCCGACAAAGGTGATTGTCCCGGCGTATTCTTCCCCGGGAAATGCATCGCATTTGATTCTTACATCCTGACCTTTTTTGAGGAGAAGCACCTGTCGTTCCGTGACATTGCACCATGCTTTGAGCTGTGAGTCATCGATAATGTCAAACAGCCTTGCACCCGGATTGAGAAAAGCTCCGACCTCGACATATCGCTTTATTACTGTCCCGGAAATCGGCGATTTGATCCTTGCATCGGCAAGCCGGCGCCTGCTGCTGATATATCTGCTCTCGGCAGCAATGAACTGCGTTCTTATCGCTTCAAGCTGCTGATCGGTCACCCCGCCGCTTTTGTTTGCATTGGTAAAGCGTTCAAGGTCAGTCTTCAGGGTATTGTATGCTGCCTCACTGGCTGCAAAATCAGCTTGCAGCATCTCCTCATCAGCCTGAACAAGCACCTGACCCTTGCTCACGTGAGTGCCTTCATCGGCAAATACTTCCAGAACCCGCCCTGATACATCGGAAACAAAGGAGAGTTCACGAAAAGCTTCAAGTGAACCGTTGGATGAGAAACTCAGATCAGCCTGCTCTTCTTTCACCACATCTATCCCTACGGTGACAACCGTCGATACTTCAGATGCAAGCCTGGTTCTTTCAAGGGTGCGCTTCCTGTTTAACATCAGGATTAATACTATTACCGCTATCAGACCTATGAGTACGAGAATTGATTTTAATTTTTTCATCAGTAAATAATTTTTATTTCAATGGTCTGATGCAACCGCACATGTTTGATAATTATATACATAAGTGTTTGTGTATGCAATACATGTGGGTTTCATCATCTTTAGAATTTTGTCTCTCCCGGTTGTCCTGTCAGGACTCCCGGTTCTGCTGTCTGTATTATTATATTATCCTTATACTTTGCATGTTTTCAGAATCACCTGACAAGCTCCCTGATGGTGCCGCTGGCCTTGCGAAGCTCCACATAGGCCTTCATGAAATTATTCAGTGCATCGGCATAGCTCATCTGCGCCTGTATAAGCGAGGAGTTTGAATTGAGAACATCTGACATTGAGGCAATGCCTTGCGAATAGTTCCTTTCGGTGACGCGGTACACCTCTTCTGCCATTGCCATGTTCGTCTTCTGGATCTGGATGGCATTGCGACTGTCTTCCAGCTTTAACAACGCATTCTTATGGGCCATGCTGAGCGACTGCTTAAGAATTGCTTCGTCTTCCCTGACTTTGAGGAGTTCAAAATTGGCCTGTTTTATCTTCGAGCTGCGCGAAAGCCCTCCGAACAAGGGGATACGCAGGTTCAACGCTGCCATCGATGATCCGAACCAGTAATTGGTCTCCCCTCTGAAAAATTCATCTGACACCCCGGTGTAGTTATAGTTTATCATCGCGGTCAGAACAGGAAAATTTTCATAAATGGCTGCCTTTTTCTGCAATTGCTGCAGATTTTGCTGACGGTTCAGCATTTTGTACGATGTCTGAAGGTTGGGATCAAAATCCTGAAAATCTCCGATATTTGTCTGGATATCAAATATTTCAGGATTGATCTTCTCAATTTCAAGCTGTTCTGAAATATCCATTCCCATCTGAAGCTTCAGAAGGTTCTTCTGCACTTCCACGGCATTGATGACCGATGCCCTTTGAGTGGACATATTCGTTCTTGTGACTTTCAACCTGTCAAGGTCAACTTTTCTGATCAGCCCGCTGGCGTAACTTGTCTCCATAGATATCAGGACAGAATCCATGATTTCAATGCTTCTGCCAAACATTCCGGCAGCGTATTCAGTTGCCTGAATTGCATAAAACAAGTTGGCTGTCTGACTGATAACATCTTCCTCTCTGGCTTCGGCCGCCAATGAGGTCAGCTCTTCGGCCGTTTTGGCGATATCCACTGCATTGAACAGTGAGAGGTTAACAATCTGCTGGTTCAGGGCAGCTCCTATTCCCGCTGTATAGTTGGTTCCCATTTCAATGGTCATATATTTGGCCGCATTGGGATCCTGCATGCCCGGAGGAAGGAATTCATTCATGAAATTCGGCATTATGAACCTCGATTTCTGTATGTTGTAATTCAGGTTGCCAGTGCCTGATACCTGTGGCAACAATGCACCAAGGATCTCCTGCCTGGCCTGAGCGGATTTCTCTTTGTCGAATTGTGCCTTCCTGATATTATGGTTGTTCTCCAGTGCAAATTTCAGGCAGCCCTGGAGATCGTAAACCTGCTGTGCACCGATATTGGCACACATACAGATTAGTCCTGTAAATAAAATAGTTCTGGCTCTATTCATTATTTTTCAGAATATTTTGTGTTTCATTTTCCTTTTCAAGCAGTCTTCGTCCCTTTGGAGTAAGAACTGCATGAAGGTGGTAGTCTATTATGGATCTGAAATAGTCTCTCGCCGAGTATTCACTGCGTGTCAGGACACTGCTGATAAAAAAACTGACTAAAGAGCTTATGAAAAACCGGCTGATCAATTCAACATTTATATCCTGTCTGTAAAGCTTTTCAGTTTTCCCCTTTTCAAGGTTTCTCTTCATCCCTTCGAGAAAAGACCCGAATCCGGCTTTGTGCTGTGAACCCGAGAGTTCCGGGAACATCTTTCTCAGATCATCAAAAAAGACCGGGCTCAGTGTATGAAAGACCTCACCCATTCCGTAAATGCCCGATATGAATCCCTCAATTGCATCGACGTCTTCAGAATACATTATGGCTATCTTCTTTTCAAGGTCATGGAGAAAATTCCGGAGGCAGTATTTCAGCAGCCCTTCCTTTGATTCAAAATGATTATAGAGGGTCTTTTTCGTGACAGCTGATTTTTCAGCTATCTCATCTATCGAAATATTAAGGCCATACTGCCTGAATACATTCATGGCCTTTGCCGCGTATTTATCCTTCCTAACCGTCATCGAAACACTGATTGTTTTTTAATAGAATAACGCTTACAAATATACACTAATTATATCATAACAGTGTAAATAGTATATTTATTTTATAAACTTTAATGGCACAGGGCACAGGGCGCAGGGCACAGGGCGCAGGGCACAGAGCACAGAGCGCAGGGCACAGAGCACAGGGCACAGAGCTCAGTGACAGGTCTTGCAAGTCGTGCAGGTCTTGCGGTCTTGCGGTCTCTTCTAAAGCGGCATATCGCCTATAATACATCGCCTATAATACATGACACATTGTCTTGCAAGTCTCTTACAATGAGGCTTTTGACCACGCTAAACGCTAAACACTGAACGCTGAACACTAAACGCTGAACGCTAAACGCTGAACACTAAACACTGAACGTTAAACGCTGCTAACCTTAAACCCCAAACCCCGAACTTTTTCCTTTCAACTTTTTCCTTTCAACTTAATGTATAGCCCCAACTACTTTAGTTCCTTTAATTTATTACCTTTGCAGACTTATTAAGATTTTCGTAAGAAATGGACGAAGACTCTTATAAATTGAAAAAATCTTACCAGCCTTTCCTGTAAAGGAAAACAATCTCCTTTCCGGGAAGCTATAAAGGAGATTATTATGCTGAATTTTGATGTTAAAGCTCTTTTTCGTTATATCCGGAAAAAGAGTTGGAAAGAGTTGCAAGCCGCGATAGATGAACTCGATAATCTGCAATTGGCAGAGGCAATTAATCGCGGAAGCGAGTTTGAAGTGGTTGTACTGTTCCGGTTTCTGTCGCGGGAACAGGCGAAAGAGGTTTTTCAGGAGCTTTCGCATGATAAGCAGGAAGAAATTGTAAACGGATTGGCTCAACACGCTTCGAAAGTTGCAGAACTGCTCAACGATATGGAGCCGGACGACCGTACCGCTTTCCTGGGGGAGCTTCCCGGAGAAGTGGCACAGCGTCTTATGCAACTGCTCACACCCGATAACAGAGAAGTGGCTACCAGGTTGCTGGGTTATCCCGAAGATAGTATCGGACGATTGATGACACCGGAATATGTTGCCGTGAAACCGCATTTTACAGTGGAAGAGACCCTGGCACATATTCGTAAATACGGCCGCGATTCAGAAACATTGAACGTAATTTACGTGGTGGATGACAATTGGAAATTGATAGATGATATCCGCATACGTGAAGTTATTTTAGCATCTCCCGAACAGTGTATAAGCGACCTTATTGATTACAAGTTCACTTCACTGAATGCTTTCGACGATCAGGAAACGGCTGTAAGTGCTTTTAAAATGTACGATAGGGTAGTGCTTCCTGTTTTGGATACGGCGGGAACACTTTTGGGAATTGTTACTATCGACGATGTTTTTGAAATTGCCGAAGAGGAAGAAACAGAAGACTTTCACAAGTTCGGTGCGCTTCAGGATGCTATTATCAGTCCCTTGCAGGCCTCTGTTTCATTTTTATACAAAAAGCGGATGTTTTGGTTAACAGCTTTGGTTTTTGTAAATGTGTTTTCGGGTGCTATCATTCAGAATTTTGAAAATGTGCTTGAAAGAACCCTGTCGCTTGTGTTTTTTTTGCCTTTGCTGATAGGTTGTGGCGGAAATGCTGGTTCTCAATCGGCAACCCTGATGATCAGAGCCCTGGCAATGGGTGATGTGGAAATAAGAGACTGGACAAAATTGTTGGGGAAAGAGTTTCTTGTGTCCTTGCTTTTAGGATTGACAATGGCTTTGGCGGTCAGTTTTCTATCGGCATTTCGTGCACCCGAAATTATGCTGGTGCTGGCTGTTACAATGATTCTTATAGTAATAACAGGGAGTCTTATCGGGATGTTATTGCCATTTCTTTTTACCAGGCTGAAGATTGATCCTGCAACAGCAAGCGCACCTCTTATTACTTCACTTGCTGATATATTGGGAGTACTTATTTACTTTACAGTTGCAAGCAGGATGCTGGGGTTTTAATTGTGGTTTTTTGTTGATTATTCTGATCTCAGACGGAAATATCGTTTTTCTATATACAAAGTCGCTTTATCCATTATTGTTCTTCCCCCGCTTGAGCGGGGCAGGCTATCCGACCTTATAATAGCTTGAGACTTGAAACCAGCCAGGAAGAAATCAGGGCTGAAATGAGTGCTCCTGTGAAAGAAGGCGATTTTTTTGATCAGTATCAGAAAGATGAAAATATAACAATGGGGATAATCTATAATTCAAAGGATAACTCTGTAAGTACTGTTTCCTATGGAATCACTGAGATTTTCTCCGATCCTGAAAAAGGTCCTGACAAGTCTTCGTTTATCTTCATGAGCCTTTATTAGAAAACTTTTTACGTCCTCGTTGTCACGTAATTAATCAAAGTTGAAAAGCTTCAGTTTGAAAACATATAGTATTCCTGACCATTTAAAAGAACAACTGGTTAATTCATTTTTACTGGTATCATAGGGAATTGCCCTGCAAAAGAAGGATTTGCTGAGGGAAGTTAAAGTTTCATGCGCAAACAGCTGCATTGCAGCTGGACAAAGAAGTCACGTATGTGACTTAATTTTAATAACCCCCGGTGCTAACCGGGGGTAAAGTACTCTACATGGTTTTAAGCCCTGAAGGGGCGTGACATATTAGGATTTTTCCGGTTTATCATGTATCTTGCTTAGGTCTCGTTGTATTATTAACCAAAACTCTAATGCTATGGCAAGCTATCGTCAACTGCTGTATCATCTTGTCTTCAGGGTATATATCAGTAATTAACAGGAACACCATAAATAGAAATCTTTTGAAGGAATACAAAAGTCTTATACAGATGGCAGGTATTAATATTGATGAAAGGTATTTTCCATAGAAGTCTCGCTCCTTCGGAGCTTAACGTCCGGGGGGGGTGCCATACCTCCGGTTTCACCGGAGGTTATTAAAATCCTTCTCTTTCAGAGAAGCTGCCAGCTGATGGATGCTCCTTCGGAGCATATCATATCCAGGTAGTCTTGTGATGGGAGTATGATACAGTAATCCTTTTGGTTATGTCGCGGCATATCAGGTCCAGGGGGTTTCGTGACCGCAATATATCACAATGATCCTTTTTGTTATGTTCCTGCAAATCATATCCAGAAAGTTTTGTGACGAGAGTATGATACAGTAGTCTTTTTGTCACGCCCCGGCATATCAGGTCCAGGGAGTTTTGTAATGGAATATGTTAAAGTGATCCATTTAGTATTGTTCCTGTATGTCAGGTCCAGAGAGTTACGTGATGAGTGACTCTCAAAGTAATCCTTCCTGACTTATGATATTTAGTGCGGTAGACCTCAATTTTTAATTTTTATAACCCTCATTATTAGTTAATAGGAAATATGCCCGCACTGAAAAACAGAAGCGTCAGAAGTCAGGACGTAATTAATCGAAGTTGAAAAACTTCAGTTTGAAAACATATAGTATTCCTGACCATCTAAAAGAACAGCCGTTTAATTTATTTTTACAGTTAGGGCGTGGAAATTGTCCTGTTATGTACATGTAATTAAAATGCCGAAAGCTGTCTTTTTATCAGGTAATCCTGGTTCCCGGTTCCTTAAATGATTCAAAAATCTCTTTTTAAAATGATCTGCAAAATCTTTAGCTTCCGGGATATTGCTAAATCTGTATATGGTCTAAGCTGTATAGCTTCTCCTGATAAACACATTTGTTAGCAAAAGACTTCATTGTAAAACCGGCAGAATATATTATTCCCGGAGAAATGACCTTAATTCATAATATTTCTCAGTATTTTGCATTGAAATATTGAAAAAACCAGAAACTGTACCGGAAGTGCATTAAAATCAAATAAATCTTTAGCTTTTAATACAACCTTTTAACTATCTTCTCGTCTTATTTATGGAAAACTATCTGAATTCGCAGAAAAAATGAAGAAAAAGAGTATATGGACTGAAGTAATCCTGATATCACTTTTTCTTTTAACCGGGGGTTGCCAAAAAGAGGATTATACCCTTCCGGTCGATTTCAGGATGAATTTCTCTGTTAGTGAAACTCCAGTTATGCAGGGTGCTCTTACAATTGATAATATCACGCTGTCTTTAAAATCTATTGATATTCACGGCTATAGAGAGACAGGCGGGGATGTTTTTTTAACAAGAGATTTTAACAGTGGAAATAAAATTGAGATAAGCCCGGGTTCATCAGGTAAAACAATACAATTTGATATTCCTCAGGGTGTTTACAATCCGATAATGTTTTCACTGGTTTACCAACCCGATGGGAATGAGATCGATTTGATCGATGATATTGAAGAATGGTATGAAGAGTTTGAGGAAGAAGATGATGACGACGATGACGATGATCTGGATGAATTACAGGAAGAATTGGGAGAAATTATTGAAGATTACCTGGAGAATATTGAACCATGCATAATGGTAAAAGCTAAGTTTGTTAATAATTCAACGACTAAATATGTAATCCTTGCGGTTAATGACCCTTTAACTTTTAAGATCATATCAAAAAACATAAATGGGCAAGCGGAAGTAATTCTGGATAGAAACAATACAAACAACGGCAATCTGATCTTCGATCCATCTTATTGGTTCTCAATAATTACACCGAAAATATTAAACGATGCATTTATAGGTGTAATTGATGGGAAAAAATACATTTTTCTGAATAAATATGTGAACAGTAAGATTTACAACTCGATTTTCAACAGAATGGAGGAATCAACCTCTTTAATAATAAATGAATAAGATATTTATTACATGGTTGGAAACTCACACGACGAAGATCAGATACTACTACAGGGTTGCTTGCGGAATGACAGGAATCTGCAAAAACAATTATATAAAAAGTATTTTAAACCAATGTTTCAAATCTGTCTTTCATATAGCGGCGATAGGGTTGAAGCAAAGGATATTATCCAGGAATCATTCATAAAGGTCTTTACCAGTCTCGATACTTATAATGGAAAAGGTTCACTTGAAGGCTGGATAAGACGGATTGTTACAAATACTGCCATTGACTATTTCAGAAAAAAGAAAAGACTTGTTTTTGAATATGACTTCCCGGATATTCCGGATGATGAAGAAAGAAGCGGTTTTTCATTTGAAGGATTCACTATGGATATAATACTGCACTATATAAAACAACTTCCCGATGGGGCCAGAGTTGTATTTAACTTATTTGCGGTTGATGGATTAACTCATAAAGAAATTGCGAAAAAGCTGCATATTACGGAAGGGACATCAAAATCTCAGTACAAAAGAGCCAGACATCTTCTGAAAAAGTGGCTTTGTGAATTTGAACAAAGCATGCAATGAAAAGAAGCAAATTTGATATTGACTATTTGAAATGGCTTCGACAGATTGATGTGGAAGAGGATGATTCTGTATGGGAAGAGATACAGAATGAACTTGATTTTGATGAAACCTGGAATTATATAAACCGCGAATTAGACAGAATTAAACCCCAGCGTCGAAGGATAGTTAAATTGCCGTATCCAAAAATTATAAGCGCGGCGGCAGCAGTTATAATTATAATTATTGCTTCAACATTTTTCCTGAATAAAAAAACCAATCACCCAACTATCCATTCCGACCGTAATCTGACCAGTGAAATAATTGTTGAGGAAGAAAACAATATTGCTTCCGGGGTAAATCAGGAAGAGGATATTCTGAATATTTCACAAAACCAATCACCGGAGCCTGGCTCTGCAAGCGAATCCGGAAAGGAGGATAAACCAGGTTTTATCGCCCAAGATGAATCAGCATTGCCTGAGACCAAAGAAGATCGGGAGACTATAGAAGCAGCAGAAGCAGCCGGAGCAGATGAGAGGGATAGAATTCACAACATGCGATTTGAAGCGGAAAAACTTGCATTCGTTGATCTGAATGATGTATCCGCTCTGATTGCCCCCCATAATATAAGCATAGCTGAATCAGGTAAGACATCAGGTTCATTTATGGATGTTGTTGATATAGGGCTTGTTTATGGTTATAAAAACACCTGGTTACTTAACTATGAAACCATAAATGGCTTAAATCCCAAAAAATTAGGAAATTCCTTACCTACCTTCCATCAGGAAATGGGGGTACTGTCAACATTGGCATTTAAAAAGAATCATCGTATCGGCATTGAGTTTCTGTGGCGATCCGAAACGGGTCAGAACTATCAACAGTATATTAATGCAAACTATGTGAACAGAAATATAACCCTGAACTATTTGAAACTACAGGCTTTTTATATCCGGGAACATAAAATAATCCCGGGTATGACAATAGTCGGAGGATATTTTGCAGGATTAAATATGGCTCAGGAAATTCAGGGGAATGATATGTTTAACATTAACGGGAACTATCGCAATTTAGACTACGGTTTACTCATAGGTCATCAGTTCAATATACCTATAATAGATAAGCTGACCATCAGGCCGGGCTTTAGGTTTAACTATAGTTTTATCAATATTTTTAAAGGAGATGCCATAGTACCCGGCCACTTTAAATACACCAATAATTTTGCCGCAGGTTTAAACATAGCCGTTTCTTACAGGTTTTTACAATAAAAAGTTGTAGTCCCTTACAACCTTTTACGATTCTCCCGTCTTATATATGAACACAGTAAAAACTAAAAACAATGGTTATGAAAAAAATTAAGAATCTGATGCTGATTTTAATTGGCTTAATAGCTTTGACTGTCTTCTCATGCACAAAACAAGATGATCCTTTGCATACTAACCTGAGTATCATCGTGAAGAGTGGATTTGCCAAATCTGCATTTACCGGAAGTGCACTAGTCAAAAGTGATATGGCTGAAACCAAAAGTGCTGAAGCGACAGCTCAAATTGCTCTTGAAACATTCATGATTAACATTAAGGAAATCGAGTTTGAACTTGATGATGATTTCGATGATGATGATGATTTTGATGATGGCGATTTTGATGACGATGACGACGATAAAGGTATTACTGACGATGACGATGACGATTTCGACGATGATGATTTCACGATCAAGGGGCCGATTCTGGTAGATATGCTTTCAGATGAGCTTGCCCGTGGCCTGACAATAGCAACCGGCAAAATGCCAAATGGTGTTTACGAAGAAATCGAAATCGAACTCGACAGATACAAAAGGGATCCCGGAAGCAAAATGTATAACCGCACTGTATTCATCGAGGGAAAGATCAACGGGAATGATATGGAAATGTGGTACAGTTCTGACTATAGTTTTGAAATTGAATTCCCTGAAACCAAACAAAACATTGTTCTTTCGGGAGATGATCTCAAAATCTTCATAGATTTCCGTATGGATAAAATGTTTGAAACCCTTAATTCAATTGATTTTAGCGGGGCAAAAGACGGAAATGGGAATGGAATCATTGAGATCGGACCTAACAATGTTGACGGTAATCAATATTATGCCCGTCAATTCTTCAGGGCAATCTTTAAATCTTTCTATCTGCACGACGACGACGACGACGATGATGATGATGACGACTGATCCTTTTAGTTGAGGATCGAGACTCTTTAAATCCGGAATCAGATTTCTGATTCCGGATTTATTATTTTGAACACAAGGGTTTGACAATTAGCAATTAGCAATTAGCAATTAGCAATTAACAATTAACAATTAACAATTCATAATTCATAATTCAATCCACAATTCATTTCCCGGAATTCGTTGCAATTGATTATTTTTAGCCTTGCCGATAAACCGGAATCTATGTCTGATATAAAAGTAAATCTCCCGCCTGAAGAAAAACTGTTGCTGTCGTTGTGCAGGCTTGATTTCAGTGACCTGCAGAAATCTGAAGTCAGGCTGCTGATGAAGGAAGTCAGGGACTGGGATCGTTTTGTTAGGCTGTCAAATGAGCACGGAATCATTGCACTGGCATGGCATAACATTACAGGTACAGGCAATGCCGGATATATGCCTTCGGAGAATCTTGCCATATTGCAGAAAGCATATTACAAGAGTCTCGCCCGGACAACCTATTTATACGATGGGCTTTCAGGGATTCTTGAACTGGCAAGGGATGTGGACATCAGGGTGGTGCTGCTGAAGGGCATGGCGCTGGAAAGGACCATCTACAGGAACCGGGGTCTCAGGCAGATGACCGACATAGATATCCTGGTAAGAGAGGATGACGTTTTGAAGCTCCGGAAAATCCTTATGATGAACGGATTCAGGTCCGAACCTTTCAAGTCGCCCCTGTACAGGTATCTTATACCTTACCTGAACACGCATATCCCCCGGCTTACAAAAGCCGATTGTCATGTTGAGATACATTACAAGCTTTTTGACCAACCGGATAACACCCTGACAGAAAAGGTAAGAAGGTTATCGGTTCCCTTGAAACTGAATGACCATGAAGCTTTTGTTCCCCCTCCCCGGCTGTTTTTTCTTTACCTGATATCACACCTCAGCCATCACCGTCAGGGAGGGGATTCCCAGCTGAGGCAGTACACTGATATTTACCTGCTGCTTTGCGACCGGTATGATGAAATAATGGATGATGATCTGATCAGTCAGGCCAGGGAAGCAAACATGGAAAGAGAGCTTGCGGTGATGCTTTACATTTTAAGGAATTTCTGGGATGTTTCATTCCCGTCATGGATAAACGATTTTATTGCCGGGTATGATCTCAGCACTGAAGCAGGGAAGTTCAGCAGGTTTATCAGCCGGCCGAAGGATAATCCCGACAAACAGGTATCATTAAAGTATGTAAAGCAGCTAAAGGTACTCCCGGGCCCGGGAAAGAAGGCGCTTTATATTGCAGGCTTCTTTTTCCCTTCATTGGCCTTTATGAAGAAAAGATACAGAACCAGGACAGTATGGGGAGCGATTGCTAATTATCCGGTGAGGTGGGTGAGGTCGGTGGGAGTTTTGCTGCAGAATATGATGAAACAGGACACAGGGCGCAGGGGGCAGTGACAGGTCATGCAGGTCATGCAGGTCTTGCAAGTCTCTTACAATGAGGCATTGACTCTGCTGAACGCTAAACCCTAAACCCTGAACGCTGCACGCTAAACACTAAACCCTGAACGCTGCACGCTGCACGCTAAACCCTAAACCCTGAACGCCAAACACTAAACCCTGAACGCTAAACCCTAAACGCTGCACGCCAAACACTAAACCCTGAACGCCAAACGCACGCCGCACGCCGCTAGCCTTTCTTTCAACTTTCAACTTTTAACTGATAAATGACCTGAAACCCGTTCTAAAACCGGAAATCTGAATATAAATCAAATAAGTCTATGAAATATAAATAGTCTGGGAACGTTTATATACAACCGGTAACAGTGAGTATTGATTGTTAATTAAAATACCGGGATTGTTCAGAACATTCAGTTTTTCGCAAAATAAAAAGGAAAAAAAGCGGAAGATTTGCATTGAAAAAAATGAGGCACAGAATATTATAGTATTAATTAAAAAACAATATGCCGTGAAAACAAAAATTTTTAATTTAAGGAATTTATTATTCATTTTAGCCATTGGAGGCTTATTTGCATGTGAAGGTCCCGAGGGTCCCATGGGTCCCGCCGGACAAAAAGGAGACCAGGGAATCCAGGGAGTAGCCGGTCCTCAGGGTCCTGCCGGAGAGGATGGTCAGGATGGTGAGGACGGAAAGGATGGAAATGCAAATGTAACAATAATCAGCTTGTTAAGTGAAGATATAATATGGGAGGAAGTTGATTTTTATGAAAGACCAGCAAATACTTTTTCAATTGAAAATGAAGCCGTTAATAAGGATATTATTGATCATGGTGTTGTATTAGGTTACTGCAATATAGAGAATTTATGGTATCAATTGCCCTTCTCTTATATTGATGCCTCTTACGTTGAATATGTATTTCATAGTTTTTCTCTGAATACTATAACACTCTTTGCGTATAGTACAGATGGAGCTTTAGACCCGTCTGCGATAGGTGAATATAGATTTGTGTTAATTACAGATAATACAATTACAACCAAGGGAGCTTCAGCGGAAGACAGCATCCTCGGCAAGCTTAAAGAAGCCGGAGTTGATGTAAACAACTATTATGAAGTTCTGGAATACTATGGTGTAAAATATTAATTGTAAGATTTTTCCAGGGAAGGCCATGATTCATGGCCTTCCTGCTTTTAAGATAACTGCAAATCTTTATCCCTATATTTTTTTGATTTTAAAGCTATGATAAAATAGTGATTATTTAACGAATTTATTAACTTTGAAAATATAACCAGATACGTAATATATTATTTATATTTGCTCCGGAGCTTTAGTTCTTTTTAGATTTTTTTAGTTGGACCGGTAAACAATATTGAATATGAATCCAATAGCCAGTTTATTTTTCAGAAAAAATTATATGACATTATTGTTGTCATTAGTTTTAACATTGGGAGTGGCCGGGCCAGTTTCCGGACAGAGTGAAGGTGATTACCGGTCGCGGCAAACAGGTAATTGGAATGTCGCCGCTTCATGGCAGATATTCACAAACGGGAACTGGACTGATGCAACTGGTACTCCTGACCATACAGCCGGACTTATTACAATACTCAGCAATGATACAATAACAGTAACTGCAAATGTTACAGTTGACCGGCTTGTAATTGATTTGGGGGGAACGGTAAGAATTGGGCCATCCGATAATTTGTCAATGGATGTTGTAAATACTTCCAGCTACGTTACTGTCAATGGCAGAATAATTTTCACGGGCGAAAATTACATATCCGGCGCAGGAACCTTTACTTTAGCACCAGGAGGTACCATCGAAATCGGATCTGCAAATGGCATAACTACCACAACTACAAATGGTAATCTAAGAAACACGACAAAAAGTTTAAGTCCTGCAGCACATTATATATATAATGGGACAGTAGCTCAGGAGGTGGGGTCAGCATATCCAAATAATCTGACCGGTTCTCTGACAATAGATAATTCTTCTGGTGTAAGCTGTGGAATAAGGACTATAACCAACGGAGACTTAAATTTAGTTAAAGGTGTTTTTTCAATTCCTGGATCAGGATTGACACGTTTTAGATTAATAAATAGTGCATCACTTTATCGCAGCGGAGGCAGTTTGTCAGGTGGCTTAGGATCTGGAGTCTATCATGTATTTTATCAGGGGGAATC
>JAAYQC010000046.1 GCA_012519515.1 Bacteroidales bacterium
CTCAGTCTCTTAGTCTCCCTTTCTCCCATTCTCCCTTTCTCCCATTCCCCCCTTCATCTTCTTCACGCCGCGTACCGCGTACCATTCTTCTGCCCTGCGCTCTGTGCTCTGTGCTCTGAGCTTCTTCCCCTGAGCCCTGTGCCCCGCGCTCTGTGCTTCTTCCCCCGTGCCCTGCGCCCTGTGCCCTGCGCTTCTTCCTCTGAGCCCTGAGCCCTGAGCCCTGTGCCCTGTGCCCTGAGCTTTTCTTATTCTCCCCTTCATCTTCTTCCTCCCTCAACGTCCCTCTGCATTAATCCTTCAGCCTGACCATCACCAGAACCGGGTTATCCGTTTCCTTCAGGCTGTTGGCAAGCTTTTCAAGTTTTTTCTTCTTTTCCGGGTATTTAGGAGAAGATTTTTTAAAAGTCTCCGAGGCAACATGAGCTTTGAGTTTTAGGGCTTCTACCCATGCTATCAGTGTGTTATCATGGCTAACTGTTATTGGCCATATACCCGGACCTCCATCCAGGTCGTTTATGATGCCTTCCTCCGTATTAATAAAAACTCTGAAATCCCTCTTTTTTGAACCAATAAACCCATATAAATCGAATCCAACAGTAAATTCATAGTAAAGAAATTCTCCGAATTCAAATAATGAACGTGGAGTTATGTACTTCGTATGGATTTCATCAGGATGGAGTTTTGATCTCATGTTAACGGAAATGCGCCTGTTTCCTGAAGATAAAATAATATTATGCGGCTTAAAGGATAGGTCTTTCCATAAAAAAACAGTATCGGAATAAACCTCTTTTTTCAATATATTTCCATTGAACCTGTAAAAAATATTTTCATGTTCAAAAATATATGTACCCAGTTGTGTTAAACTCCAGGGATATTTGTTGGGAAATTTTTTAATAATATTCCCATTGGTATCGATTAAATTAAAGCTATTTAGAATTTTACCCTGAGTGTTTAAACTATAACCCAGAATTCCTGATTCGGTAATAATAAAAGAAGTAATGTCTTCAGGACTTTTAAACGTTCTTAAAAGTAGTCCGGAGCTTGTATAAACATTAAATTTTCTTTGCCATGTAGAAACCAGGTAAATATTTTGACTTTCTTTTTCAATATCCACATCATGGACTAATAAATATTCATCCGGCCCTCTACCTTCTTTGCCAATCTTAGCTATGAATGACCCATCTTTTTTGAATGTCAATAAACTATTTAAATACTGCAGTAGGAAAAAATCATCCCCAATTCTAATTTTATTAATTCTTGAGATAAGACTTTGATTATTAGTTTCTAATGGCACATATTCAATATCTTCAAATCCAAGATCAGATAATTTAACGCTTGTTATTTCCGGATCATTTCCCAAATTGAATGTAATTATTTTATTTCTCTTGTTAAGGTCAATATCCTTACATCCTGTCAAAACAATACAGGCTAATAGTATTAAAAACAGGTTTTTAATCATAATATAATTTTGATTTTAGCGGTATGATAGCCTGTCCCGCTCAAGCGGGGGAACCGTACATGATTGAAAATTATATTCATTACGTGTTTGTGTTTGAATTCAATCATGTGGGTTTCATATCATTACCACCACATTTTCTACAAATGACATTTTGCTCAAACCGGGATTCAATAAATTTGATCCTACATGAGGATTCATCAGGAAATGACTTGAAAAAACTGATTAGATTCATATCATGTATTTTCTCATAATCATTTGTCATTCCCGACATTCATATTTTATAAATCTAAAAATAAGCGGTTGCCAGTTTTTTGCAACCGCTTAAAATATTAGCCAACACAAACGGCACCTGACCAACCAGGACACATTATGTTGCAATACAACCTCACCGTTTCGTCATCACAGCTATTGATTGGTCCTCTACAATGTGGGCCAGATTCGCCACAATTAACGTATCCTCCTCCATCATATCCACCTCTCAGAGTAAACAGTTCTTCATTTTTCATAATCCTGTCAGGATTGATCCTTAATTTATTAATTTTTTTCATGATGATAATTTTTAAATTACAGAAACATTTTTTCAATACAATCTGTACCAATTTGTTTTCCATGCCGCGCGGCATGCTTTTTATCGCCCGGGATGAACCCGAAATAAGAAATACCTCCCTGTTTATTATTTCATAGGCTGGTGATACCGACCCATGAAAAAGCGTCAGGGTCCACTACCTGAGTTACAAAAAATGTTATATTTCCATAGGCTGACTATTTTTCAGGAAAGTTCCGGGCAGGAAGTGGCTCAGGGCACGGGGCACGGGGCACGGGGCACAGAGGAAAACCCCTGCCCGGATCTTTCAGATTAATAATAAACGTGTTCATAAATTCCAATATATTAGCTCTTTGTCAATTAACATCACCGGTGTTCAACATAATCTCTTCGGTTTCTTTGAAAACATCCCTGAAATACCTTATATCATC
This sequence comes from Bacteroidales bacterium, assembly GCA_012519515.1. Lineage (GTDB taxonomy): Bacteria > Bacteroidota > Bacteroidia > Bacteroidales > VadinHA17 > LD21. The sequence goes on from JAAYQC010000046.1 coordinate 2,435, forward strand.
TATCTCATACTGGGCCGGGAGCTTGTACCTGTTAATGAAAAAGGTCGGGGTACCCATTACATTATACTCCTTGAAAAGCCTCTTGTTCTCTTCATTTATTGCCCCTGGAAGATCACTGTCTTCAGGGATACAAAGGCCCTCAGTTATCTTCGTCCTGGAATAGGGGTCAGCATTGAACCATTGCTCTAGTAGTTTTATTGATTCTGCTTCTTTACCATGCTGGTTATTGGTATATAGTGTAGCAAGCATTTTTTTATCAGATGTAATCATGATAAGATTTATAAGTATGTCTTCTTTATCTTTAAGCATGTCCCTTATTTTTTCAAAGGCTCTTGCACAATGTGAACAGTGAAGACTGAGAAATGCTGTTATCCGGATCGAAGCATCCCTGTTACCAAACAGCAGACTGTTCTCCGATAAAGGAATTTCATGGCGGGGCTGATTCATCAGGAGAACCCTGAGTATGCCCGGGTTCTTCTTAAAACCAAGATATTTATAATAATACATTTCCCCGGACATTTGCTCCTTACGGAATAATATAAACAGCGTGTAGACTATTGCAGTTACAAGTAAGCTAAGCAGTAGCCTTGTTACAGAATCAAAAGAAAAGGTCAGGCGCGATAACTGTGGCAACAATAAAATGAATTCTGTTATCAGTATAAGCTGAACTCCAAGGCACATCGGGCACCACTTCTTCAAAACAAAGCCCTGGTAATAGATCGAGAAGATAGGATAAGGCACTGAAAGGGCAGCTAATATTGCCAATAAAGAAAGTCCTTCTCCCTGGGGAGACTGCAGAA
>JAAYQC010000047.1 GCA_012519515.1 Bacteroidales bacterium
TAAATAAATCTTATATGTCTTCAAAGACCCATCACATATCCTGCTCAATTCTGTTTTACTAACAAGTTCCTAAAGCGAGATATTTCATCCCGCCTGGTTGATGCTTCAATCTGTCAAAGAACTATTTTTTCCCGATCCCGACCCGGCCATGCCGACCAGGTCTTAGTCCGGATTTTCCCTTTTTTCGCATTGGGGCGATAAAGATATTCATTTTTTATCACCTGACCAAATGTTCAGAGATAAATTTTCCGGCTATCTCAACTTCACTTCCCTTTCTGCCTCAAAGCCGGAATACTATCTCTCCTAACCCTTCAATCAACCTCGTTCGCCTCAAAAGCGGGTGCAAATGTATGCAAGTATTTTTACATTCCAAATCTTTTTATGGATATTTTTTTAAATATTTTTTGCATTTTATAATACTTCTCTGATTACATGCTGTTTCCGGTGAAATGAATTCTTGGGGATAGCACCTTTATTATATTGTGAGAGGTTATACAGGTCCGATATCCGACGGAAAGAGGAGATCTGGTCCCAAAATCAAAGCGGCCCCGGATCGTGAAGGCCAGGGTCCGACAGAAGGAAGACTTAGTCCCGAAAACGAAGTAACGCTGCATTATATATATCATGTGTCTTCGGCATTCTGATATCTTTCAAAAGATAAAAAATTTACTACATATATAGTAATAATAAAATGATTATAGTATTTTTGGGGAAATAAACTGATGAAACCCGCGTGTGTCAAATTCACGAACAGGAATTATATATTTTTTCAGTCATGTGGACTTGTCCGCTTGAGCGGGGTAGAATTAAAATAAAAATTATATACTGATGAAAGAACTTACCAAAGCCCAGGAAGATGTACTTAAAGCCATCTGGGATGCTGAAAAAGGAGCGGTTTCAGATATTCTCGACCGGCTTCCTGAGCCGAAACCTGCCTACACCACCGTCGCGACTGTGATCAAGGTCCTCGAACGCAAAGGCTATGTAGCCCATGAAACCTATGGCAAAACTCATGTTTACCATGCTATTGTACAGAAAAAAGATTACGCCGGTCACCTGCTGAGGGAGGCATTCACCGGCTTCTTCGGGGGATCGCTTAAGCAGATGGTGTCGCCTCTCATAAAGAACAGGGAAATCAGTCTGACTGAACTTGAGGAACTGAAACAGATGCTTGAGTTGGAAATTAAGAAATACAGGAAATGATTGATTTTGTCAGGAGAGAATCGGCTTGCAAATAAAAATAGTCCAGTATAATATGAAGAAGTATCTGATATGGTCATTATTGTCATTTTGCCTTTTCATAAGCTGCACTTCTCAGCATAGAATAAATGATGATATTTTTATTATTCCAATAGCTGATAATATCTCAATGTCTGCTGATTTAAAGTGCTCTCATTTCATTGAGCATTTTGAATACATTCAGCTTGAAACCAATGAAAACTGCCTGATCCTGGATGTGTTTAAAGCCTTAATTCTTAAAAATCACATACTTGTATATAGTGTAAATTTCTGTTACGTTTTTGACAGAAAAACCGGAAAATTTCTTCAGGAAATCGGGAAATATGGCAGGGGCCCGAATGAATATCAGAGTGCTCTGATTGCATTCAACCATTCTGATTCATTAATCTGCTCATTAGGATGGAATGATAATTCAATGGTATTCGATCTGAACGGCAAGTTTCTCGGAGAATTTCCATTACCATCAGCGGTAAGAGGAATGGAAAATCCCTCATTTATATTAAGATACAGCTATTTAAAAGATTCTGTTCTTGTTGGATACTATCCCAATGTTCTTGGTGTCGAAACAAAACTGCTTATTACTTTCAATCAAAGAGGCGAACAAATCAAAGTTTTTCCAAACCGAAATGTCTTTCCAAAGCGTAGTCTGACAATGCTTGATCTGACGGATGCGGAATTCTACCATTGGGATGGTGATACTTACTTTAAAGAAAAATCGGTTGATACAGTGTTCAGGGTGAATGCAGAAGCCATGATTCCCCATATCGTATTCGAATCAGGGAAATATAAAATACCTTATGAATACAAGTGGTGGCCTCCGGAAAAAAGGCAAAAGTCAGATTTTATATTCATCAATAAGATCCTGGAAAACAGTAAGTGGATCCATATTCAGGTAGAGAAGGGATCTGTTGAATATTCCGCTTTGTACAACAAATCAAATCAACAATTGACCGTAAGTAAAAAGGGAGAGGGAATTACAAATGACATCGATGATTTTGTTTCTTTTAGTCCACAGTTTACAGATACAGATGGAAATTTTGTAGAATTTGTCAATGCATCTAAAGTCAGCAACTTGTTAAGGGATAATCCTTCAAGGATTTCAGACAGAACAAAGGCAATCCTGAATATGGATATAACCCGGAATCCACTGGTAATGATTGGCATAAGTAAAACAAGATAAAAGCTAAATTTGACCATTAGTGTCATGGCAACTTATTGCTCAGGAAATATCCACAAAACCATATCGTTTCAGGTAAAAAAATTACTGTAAAACGATAATCGGGATATTGTTTTACGATAAAAATTCGTGCGCTTTTAAAGCTGTCCATTCCAGCTATTGCTAAAGTCTCATTTTTAAAAGACCTGCAAGACTTGCATGATCCCGCGGAGCGGGACTTCGCCGTTTCACTCCTCAGCCTGCACGAACTATCACTACACCCTGTACCCTGTGCCCCGTGCCCCGTGCCCTGTGCCCCGTGCCCTGTGCCCTGTACCCTGAGCCCTGTGCCCTGAGCCCTGCGCCCCGTGCCCTGTGCAACAAAAAAGCCCCTCAGCTATCTGAAGGGCTTCTGTTAAAAGTCGGCGACTACCTACTCTCCCACTATTGCAGTACCATCGGCGCTGACGGGCTTAACTTCTCTGTTCGGAATGGGAAGAGGTGGAACCCCGCCGCTATAGTCACCTTAAGATCTTTAGTCTTGCAGTCTTGCAGTCCCTTCTAATGCAGCACATCGCCTATAATACATAATACATAATACATTGTATTGCGGTCTTGAGAGTTGACTTGCACGACTTGCATGACTTGCACGACTTAAAATATCATAACATACCGGCAGAGAAATTAATAAGATTCTACCCGGAAAGATCACGGGTAATTAGTACTGCTCAGCTTTGACGTTACCGCCTTTACACCTGCAGCCTATCA
>JAAYQC010000048.1 GCA_012519515.1 Bacteroidales bacterium
ATCCATTAATATACTGATTCCCAAGGTTTTAATCAAATAAAAATCACTTATTTTATTGACATTCAGGTATTTATATGTTAATAACTTATTCTATTTCAACTCTTAATTCGCATATTTTAATAAAGATAACAATGGTAGTATCAGTAAATTCCACACCAAGCAAGGAAGTATTCCAATCTTTACTGGATGATACTGTAAAGTATCTTAAAGCAGAAGCAACTAAAAGCCCAAAGACATACCTTTCATATTTGGGCAACAAACTGGAAGGTGTGGTTGCAGATGTAATGACTCAAACAGCAAAAGGAACACCATTTGAAGATTCGATTGAACTTATATCTGGTCAAAGATTCCCTGATATAATTGCAAAGAAATATTATGGCGTTGAAGTTAAAACTTCGAAACAAAATCACTGGTTTAATCATAAAATCATGGTCTGATATGTCCCGTGTCGGCTGCCTGGGGGTTTTGATTGCAGACAAGAGGTTTGAAATATCGAACCATGAGTTAATAAGAGATATGGGAAAATTCTTAAACTTGGAGAAGTAATTCTGATAGGCTCCAATATGGCATAAGAATTGTTTTGTATTGATAAAAATGTGATATTTGTGTCTTTTCGTTCAAAATGCATTTTATTTGTTTGAAAATTCTTAATATCTTAGTAGGTGTTATTAACAATAATCTGCACAGGAGGAAACTAGTTAAAGAACATCTCATCTCTTTTTACGTTATATTATTCTGATACTTTACATTATTATGAACAAAAAAAATATGTACCAAACGGATTTTTTGACAGCGAACTCCTTTGTCATTGGGATGGGCAGTGTATTTAATCTGGCAGGTAACTATTTTGAATACAATTATTCTCGTACACCTGAAGAAGCTGATGAAATTGCAATAGCGTCTGATTGGCAGATAATTGGTGAAGATATTAAGCAAGCCATTTCAGGATACGAGAAGGAAAACCACAAACAACTCGTTTTACCATTTTAAATAATGGCTCTTAGAAAGGATTTAAAACACACCAATGATCAGGGTATTGAATCCTCAATTCCTGATCAAGCTGTTCCCGACGAGTTAAAACCAATCCTTAGAAAACTTTCGCAGGAAGAACAGCGGAAGATTAAGTCAATTATTGTTTCTTCCTATCAATCTTATAGCGGCCCCATACCTGCTCCTGAAGCATTGGAGAAATACAATCAAATTATACCTGATGGGGCGGATAGAATTATGAGGATGGCGGAGAATCAATCCAACCATAGAATTAAGATTGAGGAAACCGTGATAGCAGGACAGGTAAAACAGTCAAGCCGAGGACAACTATTTGGATTAATTATAGCTTTTTTTACTTTAGGTGCAGCTGTTGTTCTGGCTATGTTTGGACATGAAGCTGTTGCATGTGTTCTGGGTGGAAGCACAGTAATTTCTCTTGCTACGGTTTTTGTTATAGGTAAAAGAGAACAACGATTGAAGCTTGAGGAAAAGAAACCCTCTTTCGGGAATCCAAATCAGCCCCCCTCAAATAATTAGGACTATTAACAGAACTGTTGGAGATTTTTGTTTCTGCATTTAGTTTGCAGGGGACATTTTACTTATGGTAATCTGCAATTCACCTTTTCCACCATAATCTTTAAAGAACTTCTTAATTTTTATACCTACCTTTAAGGTAAGTTTAATAACCTTCATTTCTTAGGCAATAATCCATTCAATTCTTGGCATGAAACAGCATTACAACAACTCCAAACTAGTTGCGAATATTTGATATCAAACAGAGGCTATAATGAATGAAATCTAAAAAATGAAACGTTATTATGATAATAGATGAATCTTCTTATTGCTCATTTTGCAAGCCTGAATCTGGAAGGGAGATAATACTGGAGAATGAAATGTGTTACTGTGTATACGATAAGTATCCTGTATCAACATAATTAAATCCATAGAGATGAAGACATGTATTGTGAAACCGTTGATGTAGAACACCAATAACTTAACAACAATACGTTAAGAGAGTTATTTGTAGCGGAGGGATTATTTGCATGATCCTCAAGGGGGAGTGCTTAACAAGGAAAAATCCCTGTCAGCCTCCCGTGTCGGCTGCCGGGGTTTTTGTTTGCGTCAGTGGGGGAGGATTATTTACATGATCCTCGGGGGGAGTGCTTAACAAGGAAAAATCCCTGTCAGCCTCCTGCGTCGGCTGCCATGCTTTTTTATTTCTTCACCGGACATTCAAACTGACGTTTGATGTCCGGCTCGAAATAAAAAAGCCTGCCGCTAACGCGACAGGGCTTTTTCCTTGTAGCGGAGGGAGGATTCGAACCTCCGACCTTTGGGTTATGAGCCCAACGAGCTACCACTGCTCCACCCCGCAATATGTGCGTGCAAAGATAATATTTCTCCGGGAAATGGCAAATTAAAATGTAATAAGAATTATTTTTGCCTGTTAATCAAACAAAAAACAACATGCCGCGAGTATTTCAAGCACTGAATATAGAAAAGGAAGAGAAAGAACAGAAACGTGATTATCTCGACCGTCATATGCCTTACGTAATATGTGCCGATGAAGTAAAAAGAGGTGAAAAATTTGTTGTAAAGGTCAGAATCGGGAACGAATATCCCCACCCTGATGAGTACGACCATTCAATAATCCTCATACAGCTCTGGAACCGTGAGACACTTCTTGCCGAGGCCCGTTACACACCGGGCGTATACGGCAACCTGCCGGGCCATTTTGAAATTGATTTTCATATAGTAGCGCCTGACGTATCGATGAATCTGTGCGCGATGTCGGTCTGTTCAAAGCATGGTTTGTGGCAAAGTGAAGACAAAGCTGTCAAGGTTGTCTGAGGTTTGTTATCTTTGCAGGCAATCATTAAGTAAATATGGCTAAAAACGATAAGAAGAAAACCAACTGGCGCGACAAGTTCAAATTTGCCGTGACCAATGATACAACCTTTGAAGAGCTATGGAGGATAAAGCTGACCAGGTACAATGCTTTCCTGCTTGTTTTCTTCGTGGTCTTCTTCATAATCATTGCAACTGCATCTCTTATTTCTTTCACGAACCTGAGGGAGTTGATTCCCGGATACCCCGATGTGACAATGCGCCGGGATATTCTACTTAATGCCATCAGGCTCGATTCGCTTGAAAGGGAACTTGCCCTCAGGGATCATTATTTTGAGAACCTGAATGCCATTATTGCCGGTGAAAGGCCGGCCAGTTCAATGGTTTTGCGCGATACCACCGCCAACTACAACAATATCTCTTTCCGAAGCTCACCTGAAGATTCGGCACTGAGAGTTCAGGTTGAAACGGAAAGCAGGTACAGCATATCCCAGAATCAGGTCACTGAATATGAAACAAGCCTTGCCAGTCTTCATTTCTTCCCTCCGGTAAGGGGCATCGTGTCTGGCAAATTTGATCAGGCAAAAAGGCATTTCGGCACCGACATAGTCACCCGGCCCAAGGCGCAGGTGGATGCAGCCCTTGCCGGCACTGTTATTTTTACCGGCTGGACGAGGGAAACGGGATATGTTATTGAGATCCAGCACGCGAACAATATTGTATCGATATACAAGCATAATGCCTCACTGCTGAAGGAAACGGGTGATCTGGTCAGAACAGGTGAAGCAATAGCGGTTGTGGGCAACTCGGGCGAGATTTATACATCCGGACCCCATCTTCATTTTGAGATTTGGTACAAGGGGAGCCCGCTTGATCCGGAAAAATACGTTATCTTCTAATATCAGGGTTCCTATGCCAAAGAAAATTGCCTTACTCGGATCGACGGGCTCGATTGGCACCCAGACCCTGGATGTCATATCCAGATATCCCGGTGAGTTTTCGGTTGAAGTTCTGACTGCAGGCTCCAATATAAAACTGCTGACCCAGCAGGCGATTACATGGCAGCCCAATGCAGTTGTCATTGGCGACCAGTCGCATTATCAGAGGCTAAGGGAAGCCCTGAGGGACTACCCGATCAAGGTTTATGCCGGAGATGAAGCTATTGAACAGGTTGTAAGAGCTTCCAATATCGATCTGGTTGTTGCAGCCATGGTTGGCTATTCCGGGCTTAGACCTGCCATTTCGGCCATAAAGGCGGGCAAGAGGATTGCCCTTGCAAACAAGGAAACCCTTGTTATCGCGGGTGAAATAATAAAGAAGCTTGTCAAGGAATCGGGAAGCAGGATCATCCCGGTCGATTCTGAACACTCCGCCATATTTCAGTGCCTTGCAGGAGAAATGGGCAATCCTGTTGAAAGAATCACCCTTACCGCCTCGGGAGGCCCTTTCCTGAATCACACAATGGAGATGCTTGAAAATGTGAAGCCCCAGGAAGCCCTTAAGCATCCAAACTGGCAAATGGGTAATAAGGTGACCATCGATTCGGCATCACTCATGAACAAGGGTCTTGAGGTAATAGAGGCACGATGGTTGTTTGATATTCCCCCTGAAAAAATTGAAGTGATAATCCATCCTCAGTCCATAATCCATTCGATGGTTCACTTCGCCGACGGATCGGTGAAGGCCCAGATGGGGATGCCGGATATGCGGGTTCCTATATTGTATTCACTGAGTTATCCCGACAGGTTCACATCTGATCTTCCAAAACTAGATCTCAGCCGGTGCAGCACGCTGTCGTTCTTTTCTCCCGATCTTAACAGGTTCCGTAACCTTAGGCTGGCATACCATGCCCTGAATGAAGGCGGGAATATGCCCTGTATCCTGAATGCGGCTAATGAAGTGGCCGTCAATGCTTTCCTGGCCGGAAGGATAGGATTTCTGCAGATGTCGGATGTGGTGGAGCATACCATGGAGAAAACGGAATACCTGGCTTCACCCGGACTCGGATTTCTGGAGACCACCAATTCTATGGCCAGAAACGAAGCCCGGAATTATATTAACGAACTATGTAAACGATCATGACCGTATTAATCAAGATACTTCAGTTTTTACTGAGTCTTTCAATAATTGTTATTGTCCACGAGTTCGGACATTTCCTGTTTGCCAAGCTCTTCAAAACAAGGGTTGAGAAGTTCTATCTCTTCTTCGATCCCTGGTTTTCGCTTTTTAAAAAGAAGATAGGAGAGACAGAATACGGAATAGGCTGGCTTCCACTGGGGGGTTACGTGAAGATATCCGGAATGATTGATGAGTCGATGGACAAGGAACAGATGAAACAGCCTCCCCAGCCGTGGGAGTTCCGGTCGAAGCCAGCCGGTCAGAGACTGCTGATCATGACGGCCGGCGTCATCTTTAATTTCATCTCAGCCCTTATAATTTACGTCGGGGTACTTTACGCGTGGGGAGAGACTTACCTTCCTACTGCAAACGTAAAGTATGGTATCGTTACCGACTCGGCCGGCTATTCAATCGGCCTCCGGAATGGAGACATGATCGTCTCGGTTGACAATGTCAAGATAGAGAATTTCAATGAGATAGCTGCAGACATAATACTCAACGACCGTGAGACCATACAGGTTGAGCGAAACGGTGAGATCATCAGCCTGCCCATACCGGTTGAGTTCATTGCCAGGATGCTTAAGGGAGAAGGACGTCTGGAGCCAAGAACTCCTTTCAGGCCCTATGTTGTTTCGGGATTCGCCAAGGAATCGCCTGCCAAGCTTGCAGGTGTGGTTGAAGGCGACGAATTCACAGGCATTGACGGCAATGATTTCCAGTGGTTTGATGAATTCCAGGCCTATCTTTCCCGGAACCGGGACAAGGAGGTAACGGTGAATGCAATAAGGGACGGGAACAGGGTCGATATTCCGGTTGTGCTTACCGAAAATGGCACACTGGGAGTCGGAAGCTCCCGTACCTATGCGCAAATCTTCGAGCTGAAAACGGTGAATTACGGGTTCCTTGCTTCAATACCTGCCGGGATTACCAAAGGCTTCAAGACTATCGGCGACTATGTCAAGCAGTTCAGGGTTATATTCTCAAAGCACACGAAAGCATATGAGTCGCTTGGAGGATTCATTACCATCGGGAGCATCTTTCCCGGGGTATGGGATTGGCAGTCGTTCTGGAACCTGACAGCTCTTCTCTCAATTATACTCGCCGTTATGAACATACTTCCCATTCCGGCTCTTGACGGCGGACATGTTATGTTCCTGCTTTACGAAGTGATTACCGGAAGGAAACCAAGTGACAAATTCCTGGAATATGCACAGATAACCGGGATGCTAATACTACTTGGCCTGTTAATCCTGGCCAACGGGAATGATATAATGAGACTTATAAGGAATTAAGATTTATTTTCGATTCCGGGTGTAAAGACACAGTATTTTTATAACTTTGCATAAATTAAAAAAATTAAAGAAATGGGAAGGATAGGTTTAACTGAGATAATTCTTATTTTGCTTGTTGTTGTGCTTTTGTTCGGCGGCCGTAAGATTCCCGAACTGATGAAAGGTATCGGTCAGGGCATGAAGGAATTTAAGAAAGCTTCAAAAGTTGATTCCGACAGCGAGAAAGAAGCTACGAAATAGGATTTTTTTAATCCTTACTAAGGTATATTAGGGCTGGAACACAGCCCTTTTTTTGTATATGGTCTTGCGAGACCTGTCACTGTGCTCTGAGCCAAAACCCACCCCCCGCTTAGGGCGGGGCAGGCTCTCCGGTGGAGGGGATCCTCCCGATACAACCTTCGCTAAAGCCTCATTATAAGAGACCTGCACGACTTGCACGACTTGCACGACTTGCATGACAGCGACCGCAGGGAGCAAGCCCTGTGCTTCTTATACCGTTTCGTATTTCTGGTTCCTCCTCACCGGAACATAGCCTGCTTCCTTTATGACAGCCTGAATCTCTTCCGCATCGAAGCGGTTATCTGATCCTGCCGAGCTGACCACGTTTTCCTCAATCATTATTGATCCGAGGTCGTTTGCCCCGGCGTGAAGCGAAAGGATTGCAACTTCTTTCCCCACGGTCAGAAGCGACGACTGTAGATTTGTAATATTGTTGAGCATAATCCTGCTGATAGCAATCAGCCTGATATAATCCGGTGCAGTGTAGCTGCTTTTTATTCCATGTCTCCCGGCGAGCAGTGTTCCCTCATCCTGAAAAGGCCAGGGGATGAAGGCAATGAAACCGTAGCTTCCTTCCGGCCTTTTTTCCTGCAGCTCCCTCAGCCTTACAAGATGTTCGATTCTTTCTGTAGTTGTTTCAACATGACCGTACATCATTGTGGCAGAGGTGGGCAGGTTCATCCTGTGGGCTTCGCGCATCACTCCGAGCCATTCATCCGTTGTTGCCTTGGCCGGGGATACAATCTTTCTCACCCTGTCGGACAGGATTTCCGCTCCGGCTCCAGGCAGAGAGTCTAGTCCTGCTTCCAAAAGCCGTTCCAGGACAGTCCCGTACGGCAGCTTTTCCTTTTTTGACAGATATACTATTTCGGGGGGACCCAGTGCATGCAGTTTAAGAGAGGGATAGAGTTCCTTCAACCGTGTGAACAGCCCCGTGTAAAAATCCAGTCCCAGATCGGGATTCATTCCCCCCTGGAGAAGTATCTGGTCGCCGCCCAGAGAATACAGCTCATCTATCTTCCTTTTGTAATCCCCGATAGTTGTCACGTAGGCATCGGGATCGTCCTTACGGCGGCAGAAATTGCAGAACTTACAACGGGAGAAGCATATATTTGTTAAATTGACATTTCTGTCGATCATCCATCCGGCATTTTTCCCCGGCACATGAATCTGTCGCAATGTATCCCCTATATAGATCAACTCCCCGTACGGTGCATGCCGATAGAGGAAGGTTCCCTCTTCAACAGACAGGGGCATGAGGTCGAGGGCCTTTTTATACAGGTAGTCAAGTTCCATATTTTAAGAATTCCGGGTGAAGTACAAGCAGGTCCGGCAAATGTAATTCTTTGCAAAATATGCAATGAATAATTTAATTAACTTTACTGTTTCAAAAATTTCCGCGTATGTCGAAACTACCAGAATTACACAGGATTTCACAAATAGCTCCCGATCAGTCGGTTATTTGCATCACTGGAGAAAACGGACTTCCCGGATGGCTGACCCTGTCAGCAGCGGAGAAGGATTATGCTCTCAAGCAGCTTCAGGCGGATGAAGAGTATGTAGTTGTTAACTCATATTTCAAGCAAACGTATATAGTCAGGATTAAGGACTCGTATCCGGAATACAGGAAGAAGGAAGAGCTTCGCAAGATGGCTTTCAATCTGAGGAAAGTGATAAAATCGAACAAGCATGATTCGCTTGTTATTGCCGGCCATAAGACTTTCGCGGGAGCGGTATCCGCTTTTGCCGAAGGCCTTCTTCTGAGTTTCTATTCGTTCGACAAATACAAGACTTCAGTCGCCGAAAAGGACAAAGCCGCTTATCCCTCAAAAATACTTTTTTACGAAGGTCCTGATGATGATGAGATTAAATGGCTTGCTGATATCACCGCTTCGGTATGGCTGATCAGGAATCTCATCAATGAACCTGTTAACCATCTGAATGCTCCGGCGCTGGCTGATGAAATAAGGCGGATAGGGGAAGATTCGGGATTCAGTGTTGAGATTCTTAACAAGGGCAGGATTGAAGCCCTAAAGATGGGAGGGCTTCTGGCTGTGAACAGGGGAAGCGTTGATCCTCCGGTTTTCTGCATTCTGGAATGGAAGCCTGAAGAAGCACTTAACAGGAATCCTGTTGTGCTTGTTGGTAAGGGGATTGTGTATGACACCGGCGGACTTAATCTCAAACCCGGTGACTATATGGAGAACATGAAGGGAGACATGGCAGGCGCTGCTGCCGTCACGGGAGCGATGCGCACCATTGCCAGGGCCAAGCTGCCGGTTCATGTTGTCGGTCTCGTTCCTGCCACTGACAATCGTCCGGGTGGCAATGCCTATACCCAGGGTGATATCATTACCATGTTCAACAAGATGACGGTTGAGGTTGCCAACACCGATGCCGAGGGACGACTCCTGCTTGCCGATGCCATCAGCTATGCTTCCTTATACAGGCCCGAACTGATAATAGATGTCGCGACTCTTACGGGTTCGGCTGCAATGACTTTTGGAATACAGGCAGTTGCCGTTATGGGGAATGCCGACAGGAAATATTTCAGCTTGCTGGAGGAGGCGGGCAACGAGGTGTATGAGAGGACTGCCGAACTGCCTTTCTGGGATGAATACGGCGAACTTATCAAATCGGATATTGCCGATGTAAAGAATATAGGAGGCAGGGAAGCCGGAGCCATTACCGCCGGCAAGTTCCTTGAACGATTTGCCGAATACCCGCTTATCCATCTGGATATTGCCGGTCCGGGTCTGCTTAAGAAGGATGACTATTACAGGCTTAAGGATGGCCCAGGCACGGGCGCCAGGCTGCTCGCGGAGTTTCTGAGGAAGTATGTCTCCGTTTTAACTAAAAAAACCAATAAATAATGAACGGAAAAAAGATAGTTGCAGGGATATCCCATGGTGATATTAATGGCATCGGGTATGAAGTCATTATCAAAACCCTTATGGACACGGAGATCAACGACTACTGTGTTCCGGTAGTCTATGGCTCTCCCAAGGTGGCGGCATATCACCGCAAAGCCCTGAATATTGGTAATTTCAGTTTCAATAATATCAGGTCGGCCGAGGAAGCCCATCATCAGAAGGCCAACCTGATTAATTGTCTCGACGATAATGTAAGGGTTGAGCTGGGGAAATCGACTGCCCAGGCTGGAGAAGCCGCGTTTGCCTCACTCGAGAAAGCTGTCGCCGACCTGATGAGCGGAAAGGTGGATGTACTCGTTACAGCTCCTATCGATAAGAACAGCATACAGTCGGACGATTTCCACTTCCGCGGTCACACGGAATATCTGATGGAAAAGGCGGAAGTTGATGATGTTCTGATGTTTCTGGTAAGTGAAAGCCTCAGGATAGGAGTGGCAACAGGTCATGTGCCTCTCAGGGAAGTCCCGGGACTTATAACCGCCGGTCTTCTTATTAAGAAAATAAAACTTATGAATCAGTCGCTGATTGTTGACTTTGGGATCCGCAAGCCACGGATAGCGGTTCTCGGGCTGAATCCGCACGCGGGCGACAATTCCCTTATCGGGAGGGAGGAGGAAGACATCATTGTTCCTGCTATCCAGCAGGTTGTACGGGATAATATTCTTGCATTCGGTCCTTTCCCGGCCGACGGGTTTTTCGGTTCAGGTTCATTCGCGAAGTTTGACGCTATACTGGCAATGTATCACGACCAGGGACTTGCTCCTTTCAAGGCTTTGTCGTTTGATACGGGAGTCAATTTCACGGCCGGGCTGCCTTTTGTAAGGACCTCTCCCGTTCATGGTACAGCATATCAGATAGCCGGTAAGGGAGAAGCATCCGAAAGCTCATTCCGCCATGCCTTGTTTCTTGCCCGCGATATTTTCAGGAACAGGCAGCTTTATGCCGAGATAAGCCGGAATCCCCTGAAACACCAGGATATAGAGATCCTTACCGACAGGGTCGATGAGCTTCCTCCGGAAATCCCTAACTCCGATTAACATTTATGATAGATTATATTACAGGCAGGATAGCGGAACTGACGCCAGCTTATATTATCATCGACAACGGGGGGATAGGCTGGTTTGCCAATATCTCGCTGACAACCTATTCGCGGCTTGAGGGAAAAACCGAATGCAAGCTGCTTGTACATGAGGTAATCAGGGAGGACAGCCATCAGCTTTATGGTTTTTCCGACAGGGAGGAAAGAGAAATGTTCAGGCTGCTGATTACCGTGTCGGGGGTGGGTGCCGCCACTGCCAGAATGATGCTCTCATCGCTCACCCACCACGAGCTCGAAAAGGCAATTTTAGGTGCAGATGTCAATATCCTCAAGGGAGTTAAGGGTATAGGGCTGAAGACCGCACAAAGAATAATAGTTGATCTTAAGGACAAGGTCGGAAAACCGACCGGAACAGGTGAAATATTTGTATTTACAGACAATACCAAACGTGAAGAGGCGTTATCAGCTTTAGTGATGCTTGGGTTTGGCAAGAGCGCTGTTTTGAAGGTACTCGACAGGATCATCAGGGATGAAAAAGACCTGACAGTTGAGGAACTGATCAAGAGAGCACTTAAAAGCCTGTAAATAAGAATATTTTTCTCATTTGGGATCAGGGATATCATATAAAGATCTGCTGAAATTTATATATTTTGTATTATTCACTTCATTGCTTTTTATATCAACCGAAGTAAATAGTCAGATATCAGTCCCGGCATCACTTCCCGATACCACGCTCAGATCACCCCTCAGGCTGCAGGATGTTTCGGGTAATCCTTATGATGTATCATCCCGGTCGGCTTTTTTCCTCAATAATCCTTCGAACATCATTTCGGGCGCAGTTTATGATCCCGACAAGAACGAATACATGATCTTCCAGAAGGTGGGATCGTTCAATTACAGGAATCCGGTATACATGTCTCCGGAAGAATACCGTAATTATCAGTTCAACAAGGGGATGAGGGAGTACTGGCAATCGAGGATAAGAGGTGAGACATCGGGTTTCAGATCAGGCCTGATACCCCAGCTGGAGATTGGCGGAGCCACTTTCGACAAGGTCTTTGGGAGCAACGTGATAAACATTGTTCCGCAGGGATCGGCAGAGCTGGTTTTCGGCATAAACATTTCAAGAACTCAGAACCCGACTCTTTCCGAGAAACTCAGGACCATTCCAACCTTCGACTTCAAGGAGAAGATCCAGATGAATGTTACCGGAACGATCGGTGACAAGATGCAGCTGGGCGTCAATTACAACACCGACGCCATGTTTGAATTTGAGAACCGTACAAAGCTTCAGTATTCGGGCAAGGAAGACGAGATAATCAAGAAGATAGAAGTGGGTGATGTAACCCTGCCTCTGCCCGGAACGCTTATCACCGGAAGCTACAGCCTTTTTGGGCTCAAGACAGAGATGCAGTTTGGCAGGCTGAATATGACCACCGTGCTGTCGCAGCAGAAGGGCGAAACATCAACCATTTCGGTCAAGGGAGGAGCCCAGTTGAGCGAGTTTGAGATATATGCTGACGACTATGAGGCCAACCGGCACTTTTTCCTTGCACATTATTTCAGGGATATTTACGACGACGCCCTGAAAAACCTGCCTGCAGTAAGTTCCGGTCTGAATATCACCAGGATAGAAGTATGGATAACAAACAAGACAAGCAGTTATGATGAGACAAGGAACATAGTGGCCTTTTCCGACCTTGCCGAGAACAGCAGCCATATTTATAACAGGGTCCCTGAGTTCCAGGCCCCGCCGGGAGCCCCGATCTTTCCTGACAACGCGGCCAACCAGCTTTACAACCAGCTTCAAACAAATTATTCCGGGATGAGGGATGTTGACCAGGTTATCAATGTCTTTTCTACCTTGTACCCGGGCTTTCAGATTGGACGCGACTATGAGAAGATAGAAAATGCAAGGAAGCTGAATGACAGGGAATACACCCTGAACCCCATGCTTGGATATATATCGCTGAATACCGCACTTAATACCGATGAAGTTCTCGCCGTTGCTTTTGAGTACACCCTGAACGGCCAGGTTTACAAGGTGGGAGAGTTTTCGACCGATGGTATAACGGCCCCGCAGGCTCTTGCCCTGAAACTGATCAAGGGTACAACTCTCAGTCCGAAGTACCCTACCTGGGACCTGATGATGAAGAATATCTATTCTCTTGGTTCAGGAAGGCTCGAAAGGGGTGATTTCCAGCTTAATATTCTCTATGAAGATGACAAGACGGGGAATGCCATCAATTACCTGCCCGAGGGAAGGATAGCAAACAAAGTACTTCTTCAGGTTCTTGGCCTCGATAATCTCAACAGTCAGCAGGACCGTCAGCCCGACGGGTATTTTGACTTTATCGACGGAGTCACCATCAATGTAAGCAGGGGTAAGATAATCTTCCCGGTGCTTGAGCCTTTCGGCAGTTATCTTAAGAAACAGATTGGCGACAATCAGATAGCTGCAAAGTATGTCTTCCAGGAGCTTTACGATTCTACGCAGACACTTGCCCGGCAGATGGCCGAGAGGAACAAGTTCAAGATGACTGGGCAATATTCGTCGGAATCCGGTTCGGAGATAAGGCTCAATGCCACCAATATTCCTGCCGGGTCAATAATAGTAACCGCCGGCGGGGTTACCCTTACCGAAAACGCTGATTACACGGTCGATTACAACATGGGTGTTGTGACGATCATCAACTCGGCCCTTATTGAATCGAATACTCCCATCCAGGTTTCGCTCGAGAGCAACCAGTTTTTCGGCTTCCAGACCAAAACCCTGGTAGGGACTCATCTCGATTACAGGATCTCGGATAATTTCAACGTGGGTGCAACGCTGTTGCACCTTAATGAACGACCATATACCCAGAAGGTCAATTTCGGTGAAGAGCCGATTTCGAATACTATCTGGGGGCTGAATACATCATACAGGGGGCAGTCGCAGTTTCTGACAAAACTCATTGACAAAATCCCTCTTCTTGATACAAAAACACCGTCAAGCATTTCATTCAACGGGGAATTTGCAGAGCTGATTCCTGGCCATTCACGCGCAATCTCAAGTGCAGGCAACTCTTATATTGATGATTTTGAGTCGAGTGAAATCCCGCTCGACCTTAAATCTTTCAATGCCTGGTCAATTTCAAGCATCCCGCAAGGCCAGGATCAGCTGTTCCCCGAAGCTTCCCTCAACAACAATCTTGCCAGCGGATACAACAGGGCTAAGATCTCGTGGTACGTTATCGACCCCTTGTTTCTGAGAAACGGTTCCTCGACACCCGGGCACATCAAGCAGGATGCTTCCACGCAGTCGAGCCATTTTGTAAGGGAGGTATATGAAAATGAGATTTTCCCTAACAGGGAAAGCACCAGCGGGATCCCGACTACCTTATCGGTGCTTAACGTTGCATATTACCCGGGAGAGAGGGGTCCCTACAACTATGATACCTATCCGGGTCCCCTGTCGCGCGGTATGAACTCCTCCGGCCTGCTCAACGACCCTCAGTCGAGATGGGGAGGCATGATGAGGGAGGTTTTAACCAGCGATTTTGAAACGGCAAATATCCAGTATATAGAATTCTGGATGATGGACCCCTTTGTTGAGGATCCCTCACACCAGGGCGGCGACCTTTACTTTAACCTCGGTAATATCTCGGAAGACATTCTCAAGGACTCGCGGAAGAGTTTTGAGAACGGGCTTCCCGGCTCACCTGATCTTCAGAATGTTGATTCGACGGCCTGGGGAAGGGTTCCCACGGTGCAGTCGGTGGTTCATGCCTTTGACAACAA
The DNA here is from genome assembly GCA_012519515.1 of Bacteroidales bacterium. Lineage (GTDB taxonomy): Bacteria > Bacteroidota > Bacteroidia > Bacteroidales > VadinHA17 > LD21. Next base: position 14,280 of record JAAYQC010000048.1, read on the forward strand.
TTCAGAGTCGAGAATGTACCAGGACGTTGGTCTTGACGGACTCAGGAACGAGGATGAACGGGTGTTCTTCGCGGATTACCTCCAAAAGGCTGAAGGCATCCTCAGTCCTGAAGCCTACACTGAGCTGCTGAAGGATCCGTCGAACGATGACTTTCACTATTTCAGGGGTTCCGATTACGATATGCAGGAGCTGGGAATACTCGACAGGTACAAGAAATATAACGGACTGGAAGCCAACTCGCCAACTTCCGAGATGTCGTCAGAATCATATCCCACAACCGGTTCCACTCTTCCCGACATGGAGGATATAAACCGCGACAACACGCTCAATGAAACGGAGAGCTATTATCAGTACAAGATAAGCCTGAGACCCGAAGACATGAAGGTGGGTATGAACTATATAGTAGATGAGATAGAGCCTACGGTCAAGATGGCAAACGGAGCCGAATCGAAGGTAAAATGGTATCAGTTCAGGATACCGGTTACTGAATATCAGAGACGCGTGGGAGTCATCAGCGATTTCAAGTCGATAAGGTTCATGAGGATGTTTCTCAGGAATTTCAACGATCCGGTGATAATGAGGTTTGCCGAGCTTAACCTGGTCAGGGCGGAGTGGAGAAAATACAATCTCACTTTCATGGAGGGCGGCGAGAGGATCAGTGTTCCCGAGCCTGAGGACGGCACTTTTGAGATCAGTTCGGTAAGTATAGAGGATAACGCGGGCAAGAAGCCGGTTAACTACGTGCTTCCTCCGGGCTTCAACAGGGTTGTCGATCCGCAGAATCCCCAGCTCAGGCAGCTCAACGAACAATCGATGGTCATCAAGGTGCTTGATCTTGCCGATGGAGACGCCCGTGCCGCGTACAGGAATGTAAACCTCGATTTCAGGCAGTATCGCAGCCTCAGGATGGAGGTACATGCTGAAGCTCTTACCGGCCAGCCTCTCTACGATAATGAGCTCACTGCATTTATAAGGCTGGGGTCTGATTACAAGTCGAATTTCTATGAATATGAGATACCTCTGAAGCTAACCCCTCCCGGCAGCTATGATAACGACTCCGAAGAAGAAAGGGCGATAGTATGGCCTGAGGCAAACAGCTTCAATATCGATCTGACCGTGCTTCAGGAGGCCAAAAAGGAAAGAAACCGGAGGCTGCAGGAAAGCGGGGCCTCGCTGAGCATTTCCGATGTGTTTGCCTTCAGGGACGATTCAAACAGGGTGTATGTGTGCGGTAACCCCAACCTGAGCAATGTAAAGGTGATAATGGTGGGTGTCAGGAATCCTATAAAGACCAGGAATCCGGGCGTGGATAATGGTGATTCAAAATCGGCTGAAATATGGGTGAACGAGTTAAGGCTTAGTGATTTCAGGGAAGACGGGGGATGGGCGGCCAATGCACATCTGCAGACCAGGCTTGCCGACCTGGGTACTATCGACATTGTTGGGCAGGCAAGCACTCCCGGATGGGGAAGCATCGACAAAAAGGTCAACGAAAGAAGCAAGGAAGAGGTTCTCAAGTATGACATCTCCTCTACAATGGAGCTGGGTAAGTTCTTCCCCGAGAAAACCGGGGTACGACTTCCGGTGTATGTTGGCTATTCAGAAACCAGGATAAAGCCTCAGTACAATCCGCTCGATCCCGACATCACCCTGAAAGATGCTCTTGAGGAAGCTCCCGACAAAAAGGCGAGGGATTCAATAAAAACCATATCGGAGGATTATTCGAGGAGGAAAACCATCTCGATAAACAATGCCGGGATTACCAAAAGGGGAGAGAAGCCCAGGCCATGGGATCTGGCAAACTTCAGTGTCAACTATACCTTCAACGAAGTTTACAGGAGCAATACCAGGACCGAGATCGACCTCGAAAGGAACTATAAGGGAGGAATCAATTACAACTATGAAGCCCAGCCAAAGAATATAATGCCGTTCAGGAATGTCAAATTCCTTAATTCGCCTATATTCAGGATAATAAAGGATTTCAACTTCTATCCCTTCCCGAAGAGTATTTCATTCAGGACAGATATAGGCAGATATTACAATGAAGTAAAGACAAGGAATATAAACAACCCGAACCTGCTAATCACGCCGACATTCAGGAAGGATTTTGAATGGACCAGGATGTTTGACGTCAAGTATGATCTGACCAGGCAGCTTAAGATCGATTTCACATCGACTAATATAGCGAGGATTGATGAGCCGGAAGGGGCCGCCGACCGCCGGAGGTATCAGAGCGACTACGAGAACTGGTGCGATTCGGTAATGAACAACATCAAGCGTTTTGGAAGGACTACTTCCTACAACCATTTTATCAACGCGACCTACAATGTTCCCATAAACAAGCTTCCGGGGCTTTCGTGGGTCACTGCCACCGCGAGGTACGGATCTGACTATTCCTGGCTTGCAGGAGCGCTGTATCCCGATTCGATGAACATCAACCTGGGGAATTCGATCAGGAACCGTAACGAGCTGTCGCTGTCGGGTACTGCCAACCTGGCGAGCCTGTACTCCAAATCGAAGTTTCTTAAGAGCGTTGAGGACAACACCAGGCCGGGGGCGGTCAGAAGGATGCAGACAGAATACAGGACTGTGGTATTCACAAGGGAAAATGTGAATTTCAGGGCTAAGGTAATGAGACCTCTGGTTCACAATCTAAAGACAAAAGACGTAAAGGTTATTATAACCAGGAAAGACGGCTCTGAAGTCAGGGGCAATGTGGAGATAGTCAGTGAAAACAGGGTTAATTTCACTACCGATGAGGCCGTGGAAGGCACCCTTGTGACAATAGAGGGGAGGGTCCCCAAAAAGCGCAATCCCATGACTGTTACCGGCGAGTATTTACTGCGTGCGATGATGGGTGTCAGGTCGGTCAGTATGACTTATACCTCATCGCAGGGCCAGTTCCTGCCGGGATTCCTTCCGGAAGCAAAATTCCTTGGCGGAACGAAGATAAACAATGTAACAGCCCCGGGTCTGCCCTTCATGCTGGGATTGAGCGACAGGAAATTTTTTGATAAGGCCATGGCGAACGGCTGGCTTACAACCGACACCCTGCTCAACACACCTGCAGTGTACAACAGCCGCAGGGATCTGTCGATCAGAAGCGTTGTTGAGCCATTTCCCGGATTGAAGATCGATATCAATGCCGACAGGAGGTTCCTGGAGAATGAAAGTTCCTATTATACCGCCGATTTCAACGGCAACTTCCCCGACAGCACCAGGAACAGGGTTATCAGCGGAAATTTCAGTATCTCGGTAATATCGTGGGGTACGGCCTTCGAAAAGATATCAAAGGACAACAACTATGTATCGGCCACTTTCGAGGAATTCAAGAAGAATACCCTGATCATTTCAAACCGCAGGGCTCAGGCAAGGCGGGAATTGGATCCAGGATACGAACCTGACATTGATCCCGAGACCGGCCAGCCCCTGACCGATGGTTTCAAGAGCGGTTACGGGAAGACATCGAGGGAAGTTCTGATACCTGCTTTCTTCGCCGCGTATACTAAATCGGATCCGCATAAGGTCGATCTGTCGACCTTCCCTTCGGCTTTCAGGATGATGCCCAACTGGAGAATAACATTCGACGGCTTCTCGAAATTTGAGTTCGTTCAGAAGTTTTTCAGATCCATTAACATCACCCATCAGTACAGGAGCGTTTACCAGATCGGGTCGTATACCACCAACCTTAATTACTTCGTTGATGGCAACGGGATTAATAGTATCAGGGACCTTCAGAAGAACTTCATACAGCAGTATGAGATAAACACCGTGACCGTCAGCGAGCAGTTCAGCCCGATGATAAACGTCGACATGAACTGGAAGAGCAATCTCACATCGCGGTTTGAATGGAGAAAATCAAGGACGGTATCACTTAATCTCACCGGCAACCAGGTAACCGACAGCCGTATCAACGAGCTGGTAGTTGGCGCGGGTTACCGTTTTGATGATGTCAGGATAACGGTAAAGACGGGAGGAGCGCAGAAGACGCTGAAGAGCGATCTGAACTTAAGGCTTGATCTGTCGATCAGGGATAACAAGACAGTGGCAAGAAAGCTTATTGAGGATGTCAATCAGCCCGTGGCCGGTATCAAGGTTATGACCATGGGAGCAACGGCCGATTATGTACTGAGCGACCGTTTCAATCTCCAGATATTTGCCGACCATAACATGAATAATCCCTTTGTGGCAAACACCTTTCCTACATCCAACACAAGTTTTGGCTTCAGTCTGAAATTCACCCTCGCGCAATAGTAAGATTTCAGGGTCGGCCCTGTAAGGGTATTTGAAAAAAAACAATAAATTTGGGCTGAGCTTTATCAGGATCAGAAATTTTTACACTAAAGACAAAGATATGAACGTACCGGCAAATTTGCGTTATACCAAAGACCACGAGTGGCTGCGTATAGAAGGAGAATTCGCGTTTATAGGGATTACCGATTTTGCCCAGGGTGAACTTGGGGATATTGTTTTCCTTGAGATAGAGACTGAAGGTGAGACTCTGGATAAGGAAGAGGTATTCGGGACCGTAGAAGCTGTGAAGACTGTATCCGATCTGTTCATGCCAGTAACAGGGGAGATACTTGAGGTTAACCCGGCTTTGGCCGATTCGCCTGACCTTATCAACAAGGATCCTTATGGCGAAGGATGGATGATAAAGATCCGGGTTTCCGATTCCGCGGAGCTGGAATCGCTTCTTTCAGCCGAACAGTATCAGGAGTTGCTATAAAGTCTTTTTGACCTCCACTTCCTGGTATCCTTCTATGATGTCGCCGATCTTGAGGTCGTTGAAGTTTGATATATTCAAGCCGCACTCATAACCGCTGACAACTTCTTTCACATCGTCCTTGAAGCGTTTCAGGGAACCCAGTTCGCCGGTGTATATCACGATACCGTCGCGTATCACTCTTATTTTTGTATTCCTTGTGATTTTGCCCTCCTTGACGTAGCATCCCGCAACGGTTCCGACCCTGGTAACCCTGAACAGATCCCTGACCTCCAGGGTGGCAACGATTTCCTCCTTAAGTTCGGGTGAAAGCATCCCTTCCATTGCAGCCTTGATCTCTTCGATAGCATCGTAGATGATTGAATAGAGACGGATATCGATTTCCTCCTTTTCGGCAAGCTTACGCGCGTTGAAAGAAGGTCTTACCTGGAAGCCAACGATAATGGCATTCGATGCTGCAGCCAGGAGGATGTCCGACTCGGAGATCTGACCTACTGCCTTATGGATGATGTTAAGCTGAATCTCTGGAGTTGAAAGCTTGATAAGCGAATCGCTGAGAGCTTCCACCGATCCGTCGACGTCTCCTTTCACTATGATATTCAGTTCCTGGAAATTCCCGATAGCGATACGGCGTCCTATCTCATCGAGCGTGATATGTTTCTGTGTACGCAATCCCTGTTCCCTCTGGAGCTGGGCTCTCTTGTTGGTTATGTCCTTGGCTTCACGTTCGCTTTCCATTACATTGAACTTGTCGCCTGCCTGTGGTGCTCCGTTCAGTCCGAGAACGAGAGCGGGAGAGGAAGGACCCACTTCATCAATTCTGCCTCCTCTTTCATTGTACATAGCTTTGACATTGCCGAAGTTGGTTCCCGCGATCATAATGTCGCCCACCCTCAGTGTGCCAGCTTTCACCAGCACCGTGGCCGTGTATCCGCGGCCCTTGTCGAGTGATGACTCAATGACAGTTCCAACCGCCGCTTTATTAGGATTGGCTTTCAGTTCGAGCATCTCTGCCTCGAGAAGCACTTTTTCGAGGAGGAGGTCAATATTGAGGCCGTTTTTTGCCGAAATCTCCTGCGACTGGTACTTGCCTCCCCAGTCTTCGACCAGGTAGTTCATCGCGGCCAGCTCTTCCTTGATCTTTTCAGGATTCGCTGTAGGCTTGTCAATTTTGTTTATTGCAAACACTATTGGCACGCCGGCAGCAGAGGCGTGGTTTATGGCCTCTTTGGTCTGGGGCATGACCCCATCGTCGGCAGCCACAACGATGATGGCTATATCCGTTATCTGTGCTCCCCTGGCACGCATGGCGGTAAAGGCCTCGTGGCCGGGAGTGTCGAGGAATGTAAGATGCCGGTCGTCATCGAGGGTAACGGCGTAGGCACCGATGTGCTGAGTAATACCGCCGGCTTCACCGGCGATCACGTTTGTTCGCCTTATATAGTCGAGAAGTTTTGTCTTACCATGGTCAACATGTCCCATAACCGTAACTATAGGCGGCCTTGGCAGCAGATCCTCCTCCCGGTCTTCCTCTTCCCTGACTGTTTCCTGCAGTTCGGCACTTACGAATTCAATCTTGTATCCGAACTCATCAGCCAGAAGGGCAAGGGTTTCAGCATCGAGTCTCTGGTTTATAGAGACGAAAAGCCCGAGGTTCATACAGGTTGAGATGATATCGGTTACGGGGATGTCCATCATTGAGGCAAGTTCATTTGCCGAAACGAATTCCGTAACTTTCAGGATATTTTTTTCCTGTTCCATCCTGTCTTCTACCTCACGGTTTTTCTGGCTTATCAGTTCGCGTTTTTCCCTGCGGTACCTTGAGCCTCTTGATTTTCCCTTGGTAGTAAGCCGTGCGAGGGTTTCCTTTATCTGCTTCTGTACTTCCTCTTCATCCACCTCTGTACGGATAGCTCTCTTCCTTACAGATGTTTTCCTTGCCGGACGGTCTTTCTTGTCGGCAGGAAGCGGTTTAGCAACAGGAGCAATTTCTTTCTCCTTGGTAATCCTTTTTCTTTTCTTTTTTCGTCTGAAGCCGGATTCTCCGTCAACGTTGACCTGCTGGTAACCGGTTTTTTTCTTTTCTTCCTCCGGTAGGGTGATCTTGCCCACGACGGTAAGACCCACGAGTTTTTCCACGGGCTGCTTGAAGATTTTCCTTTCTTCCTTTTGTTTCGGAGCGGCCGTGGCTGCTACCTTTTCCTGTCCGGCTTCAGCAGTATCTTTGGTCCGTGGAGCCTTTCCGGCCGGCTTCTGCTTTGCTGCAACGGCTTGTTCTTTCTTCTGTTTGCGTGGCTTTTCTTCTCCGGCGGGGGGAGCTTCCTTTTTCTCTTTTTTTGCAGCTTTGGGTTCCCCGGCAAGCTTATCAAGGTCGATCTTGCCTACAATGTGCACGTCGATGGGAGACTTTGTTTTTTCCTCCATTACCGGTTCGGCAATTTCGGGGCTTGCTGTTTCCGCGGCCGGTTTTTGTACCGGTTCGGCAGGACTTTCAGCTTCCTTTTCAGGCTCTGGCGGAGCAGCTTTTGCAGGTCGTACAGCCTTTGGTCTGAGAGCCTTATCGAGATCGATCTTGCCCACCAGTTTTATGTCGGGCTTTTTGATTTCCGTCCTTATATCTATGGTCTTTTTAACAGGAGAAGTATCCTTTATAATTACTTCCTCGTCCTTGTCCTGTTCGTCGGTCCTGGCTCCCGGCACGTCATCGATGGATACTGTCTCCTTTCTCCTGTTGAGATCCTTCAGCATCAGCTTCTCCGACTCCTTTTTGACGTGGAGGTCGCCGCTGTATTCCTTCAGCAGAAGAAGGTAAGCTTCATGAGGCAGTTTAGTGTTTGGATTAGGATCAAGATCAAACCCCTTCTTGTGGAGGAATTCCACAATAGTAGAAATCCCGACGTTGAATACGCGGGCTGCTTTGCTCAATCTTGTTGCCTTAATATCTTCTGTCATAGATATGTAATCAGTCTTTCTTAAAATCTCTAAAGGATATTATAGTTATTATTATTCAAATTCGGCTTTAAGGATATCGATAACATCCCTTACTGTTTCTTCTTCAAGGTCGGTACGTTTGACAAGGTCGTTGATGGAAAGGTTCAGAACGCTTCTTGCCGTATCACATCCTATTGATTTGAGTTCCTCGATTATCCACTCATCTATCTCGTCGCTGAATTCTTCGAGGTTCACATCTTCTTCATCCTCTCCTCCCGGTTCCCTGTAGACATCAATCTCATAACCAGTCAGCTGACTGGCAAGCTTTATGTTGAGGCCTCCTTTCCCGATCGCGAGCGACACCTCATTTGGCTTCAGGTAGATCTCGGCTCTTTTTGTTTCTTCATTGAGTTTTATGGATGTTATCTTTGCAGGGCTGAGGGCTCTCTGGATGAACAGCTGGTTATTTGATGTGTAGTTTATAACATCGATATTCTCGTTTCTCAGTTCCCTTACAATGCCATGTATCCTTGAACCTTTCATTCCCACGCAGGCACCCACCGGATCAATCCTTTCGTCGTACGATTCCACTGCCACCTTGGCACGTTCCCCGGGAACGCGGACTATTTTCTTGATAGTGATGAGGCCGTCGAATATCTCAGGCACCTCAAGTTCGAACAGTCTTTCGAGGAATACGGGAGAGGTACGGCTGAGTATGATGAAAGGAGTGTTGTTTCTCATTTCAACCTTGATCACGACGGCACGGACGGAATCGCCTTTACGGAAGTGATCGGAAGGGATCTGTTCGTTTTTCGGAATTATCAGTTCATTGCCGTCGTCATCAAGCACAAGGATCTCCCTCTTCCAGACCTGGTATACTTCGCCGGTTACTATTTCACCGATCCTGTCCTTGTACTTCATGTAGATGTTGTTTTTCTCGAGATCGAGAATCCTTGCTGTCAGGTTCTGCCTTAGCGACAGGATTGCCCTGCGTCCGAAATCGTGAAATCTGACTTCATCCGATACTTCCTCACCCACCTCGTAATCCTCGTCTATCTCCTTGGCCTTTGACAAGGGTATCTGCAGGTTGGGATCAACCATTTCCTCGTCGTCCACAACCACCCTGTTCCTCCATATCTCAAAATCACCCTTGTCGATATTGACAATGATGTCGAAATTGTCGGCTGAACCGTATTTCTTGGCAAGTATGTTCCTGAAAACGTCTTCAAGAACGCTCATCATGGTTGGACGGTCAATATTCTTGAGCTCTTTGAATTCTGAAAAGGTATCGATCAAATTGATATTTTCCATCTTTCGAAATCTTCTTGATGTTATTATATTGTTAGGACAATTTTTGTCGCTTTCACCTGATCGAAGTTGAACGGGATGTCCTTTTTTTCTTTTCCCGCTCCCTTGATCTTCACTTCCGTTTCGAGGTCGAAGCCTCCGCCGGTAACATTTTTAAGGATCCCCGTGTATTTTTCTCCCTCATTGTCGACGACGGCAACCTTCTTTCCTTCGTTCTTGTAGTACTGCTCAATCACCGTGAAGGGAGAATCCAGCCCCGGCGATGATACCAGCAGTTCAAAATCCTCAGAATCACGGTCGAGAGCTTTCTCGATATGACGGTGCAGAAGGGCGCATTCATCGATTGTTATTCCCTCCCGGGTGTCAACAAGCACGGTAATCCTGTTGGATGCACTGACCTTTACCGACACGATAAACATCGATGTGCCGCTGATGTGCTCCCTGATCAATTCCTCTATCCTGTTCTTGTCCGTCATCCGCTGAAACTGATAATAAAATAGGGGACTTTTGTCCCCTAGGTCTCAAATTCCCCTCTATTCGGGTGCAAAGATAATGATTGTTTGACAATATGCAATAGATTGGAGACCTTATTTTTATTTACAAAATCAGGAACTTCCTGCAAATAATTATCGTTTCAGGTAAAAAAATTGTTGTAAAACGATAAGCGGGATATTGATAAACGATAAAAATTCTGTTGTTTTTTATATGTTGCAGGTAGTTAATTTTGCAATTATAATTGGGAAGGAAAAGCGGGCAAGGAAATTAAAGAGGTTTTTTCAATTATGCATAATATTACTTACCCCCTTCCCTCCCGTCCCGATAGCTATCGGGAGTTATCGGGAGCTATCGGGACTTCCCCCAGAGTGAAGGAGCAAGAGAATATTGCTAATATTGGGGAGGAATACAAATTGTAATATTTGATATAACAAATTGAGCAGTAACTTCCTATAGAAGAAGCTTTTCCCCCTTGGGGGAAACGGGAAAGGGGGTGATAAGAATGGCAGAAGAGGATAATGAGAAAGATCAATTAATTTATCCTTACCCCCTTCCCAACCTTCCCCCAGGGGTGAAGGAGCAAGAGAATTCTGCTAATATTGGGGAGAAATACGAATTGCAATTTTCGATATAATAAATTGTGCAACAGCATCCAATGGAAGAAGCTTTTCCCCCTTGGGGGATCCCGATAAATATCGGGAGGGAAAGGGGGGGTGATTGAATACTAGGAGGTGAGTGTTTAATGGGGAGGTGTGGAGCAGGCAGGTTAAAGGGAGAGATATTTATTTCGGTAAAATCAGATTATTAGTGTTTAAAGATAGAAGTAAGATTAGTGATTACAAGTACTCATAATAATTTTTATACTCCCGATGAACGGGCCCTTTTGTCGGAATGCACGTTATGCCCCAGGGAATGCCATGCCGACAGGTTTGAGGGAGGATCGGGATATTGCGGCGCCGATGCCGGGATGAACATAGCATCGATATGCATTCACAGGGGAGAGGAGCCGCCCATAAGCGGTCCGTCGGGCATTTGCAATATCTTCTTTTCAGGCTGCAACCTGTGCTGCATCTATTGCCAGAACTACGAGATAAGCAGGTCGCTCGGGGCTTCGAAGTCCTGGATTACCAGGCTTGAAGATGCCCTGGATGTTATTGAAAGTCTTCTAGGGCAGGGAGTGAAAGCCGTGGGTTTTGTTTCCCCGTCGCATGTGGTGCCACAGGTAAAAGCGATCATACGGGGGCTTCATTCGAAGGGTTTGCGGCCTGTCACGGTCTATAATACAAACGCCTACGACAGGCCTGAGCTTGTCGACAGCCTTGAAGGCCTGATAGATGTATGGCTTCCGGATTTTAAGTATATAAGTGAGAATACTGCGCTTGAGTATTCAGATGCTGGCGATTACCCATCGGTAGCCCTTCATGCCCTTAAAAGGATGTATTATCTGAAAGGTTCGCCGCTCCGGACCGACAGTGAAGGCAGGGCTGAAAACGGTATGCTGATAAGGCACCTGGTGCTTCCGGGGTATGCTGAAGAAAGCATAATGGTTCTCAGGACGATAGCTGAGGAGCTCTCCCCGGGGGTAAGCGTTTCTCTTATGTCGCAATACTATCCCACTCCCGAAGTGAGGAAACATCCCGTACTGGGAAGGGCTCTTTATGTTTCCGAATACAGATCGGTTGTAAAGGAGATGGAGAAGCTTGGTTTCAGGAACGGCTGGATACAGGACCCTGAGAGCTGTATAAGCTACAGACCTGATTTTTCAAGGGAACATCCTTTTGAGCATGGAGGGATTTAGGGATGAAACCTCAGGGGAGTATGCCGGGGGATCAAGTGGTGAAGCAGGCGAAGGTTCAGGTATAATTATTAATTTGCCTGAAAAAGAACCTGAATCGCTAAGGTAAGTGCAATTAAAACATTTTCATATTTTTGTAACTTAAGTTTTCAGAGGGGTGGCATACCTTACAAACAAAAGGAAAATTATTAATGATCCGGTGTACGGATTCATAAGCATACCGAGCGATCTGATCTATGACATCATTCAGCACCCCTATGTGCAGCGACTCAGAAATGTGAGGCAGCTCGGACTTACCAGCTTTGTCTATCCCGGCGCCAATCACAGCAGGTTCCAGCATTGTCTTGGAGCTCTTCATCTTATGGATAATGCCCTGAAAACCCTTAAGGGAAAGGGTGTGGACATATCTCCGGAAGAAGAGGAGGCTGCCATGATCGCGATACTGCTTCATGACATTGGCCATGGTCCTTTTTCACACGCGCTCGAGAACTCAATAATAAGAGGCATCAGTCATGAAGACCTCTCCCTGCTGCTTATGGAAAAGCTCAATGAGGAGTTTGGCGGTAAGCTGCGACTGGCAATAGACATTTTCAGGGGCAGTTATGAAAGGAAATTCCTTCACGAGCTTATTTCGGGGCAGATGGACATGGACAGGCTCGATTATCTAAGGCGCGATTCATTCTTCACGGGCGTTATAGAAGGATCTGTTGGTTCCGACAGGATAATAAGGATGCTCAGCGTGGTAAACGACAGTCTCGTTATGGATGAAAAGGGAATATATTCCCTCGAGAAGTTCCTGATTGCTCGCAGGCTCATGTACTGGCAGGTTTACATGCACAAGACTGTGCTTTCGTCGGAGAGTCTTCTTGTAAAGGTACTCAGCAGGGCAAGAGAAGTGATGCATCAGGGAGTTGAGTTATTCACCACTCCGGCACTTGGGTTTTTCCTGAAAAATAATATTGGTCCGGCCGACCTGAGCCCTGCAGGACTTTTCAGTCCCGGCATTATTGCTGCAAATTTCACCCGTCTCGATGACACTGACATTCTTGCTTCAGCCAAGTACTGGACCGACAGTTCGGACTTTGTTCTTTCGGACCTGTCGCGAAGGTTGATGACAAGGAACCTGCTTTCGGTAGAGCTTCAGAACGAGCCTTTCACGGCCGGCCGGATTGATAAGCTTACCGGAGCGGCGGTGAAATATCTGAAGATTGATCCCGCTCTTGCTGGCTACTATGTCTTTTCAGGTACGGTTTCAAACCGTGCCTATGCTCCCGATTCTCCTGAGGTAATGATCCTTCTGAAGAACGGCACAACAGCAGATATAACGGAAGTTTCGGATATGTTCGAGCACCGGCTGCTTTCGGAACGTATCACAAAATATTATTTATGTTATCCCAAAGAAATAAAACAATAAGATATTATGGAATTTAATGCTGCCACAATTGCCGGATTCCTCAAGGGCGAGATAGTAGGAGATCCCGAAGTAAAGGTCAATACCATTGCAAAAATAGAGGAAGGTCATCCGGGAGCCCTGTCATTTCTTGCCAATCCGAAATATGAACATTACATCTATAGCACCGGGTCGTCCATAGTCCTTGTAAACAGCGACTTTGAGCCGTCGGCGCCCGTCGGTGCCACACTGATAAAGGTAAAGAATGCCTACGAGTCATTTGCCTCCCTGCTTCAGCTTGTCGACCAGTCGAGACCGCGCAAAAAGGGGATTCATCCTTCAGCTATTATTGAGCCTTCTGCAACAGTCGGGAAGGATGTTTACATAGGTTCCTTCGTTTATGTGGGTGAAAACTGTGTTGTGGGAGACGGCTGTTCTCTTTTCCCGAATGTCTTTGTAGGAGATAATACAAAGCTGGGTACCGGCTGCACCCTTAATCCGGGAGTGGTGGTGTACCACGATTGCATCATTGGGAATAACTGTACCGTTCATGCCGGCAGCGTGATAGGAAGCGACGGATTCGGGTTTGCACCCCAGTCGGATAATGAATTCATGAAGATACCTCAGCTTGGGAATGTTATTCTTGAGGACAATGTGGAGATAGGCTCAAATGTCACTATCGACAGGGCCACCATGGGATCGACCGTGATAAGGAAGGGTGTCAAGCTTGATAACCTGATCCAGGTGGGGCACAATGTAGAGATTGGAGAGAACACGGTTATGGCTGCTCAGACGGGCATTGCCGGATCGACCAAGGTTGGAAGGAACTGCATGTTTGGAGGGCAAGTAGGGCTTTCGGGTCATATAAAGGTGGCTGACGGGGCCAGAATCGGGGCCCAATCGGGAATTCCTGGGGATGTAAAGAAGGAAAACTCAGTTCTTCTGGGCTATCCGGCTATAGATCACAGGGATTTCCTGAGATCCTCAATCATCTTCAGGCGACTGCCCGAACTGTACAGGAAGGTAGAGGAGCTGGAAAAGCAGATAAAAGAACTAAGGAAAGAATAATTTGAATGTTCGGTTTTTTTGTTTTTTTTTGTAAGCAGATGAAATTCCTTAAGACAGATGAGTGAGAAACAGAGAACTCTTGCTAAAGAGGTAAGCCTGAACGGGAAAGGATTGCATACAGGGATTGATGTTACCATTACATTCAAACCGGCGCCTGCAAATCATGGTTATAAGTTCTGCAGGACGGATCTTCCCGGTAAACCTATTATAAATGCTATAGCCGATAATGTTACCGATACATCAAGGGGCACCACCCTTGAGCAGGACGGAGCTTCGGTATCGACCATAGAGCACGTACTTGCATCACTTTACGGCCAGAGGGTCGACAACGCGCTTATTGAGCTGAATGGTCCTGAAGCCCCCATTATGGGAGGTGCGGCCTGGAAATTCACTGAAGCAATCAAGGAAGCCGGTTTCAGGGAGTTGAAGGAAGACCGCAACTATTTCGTGATAAAGCAAAAGATTGCCTATTCGGATGAGGAAAGGGGAGTCGATCTTATAATCTATCCCGACGATCACCTGAGCATTAACGTACTCATCGACTATAACTCAAAGGTACTTGGGAACCAGTATGCCATTCTTGATTCCATCGACGATTTTGAAAAGGAGATATGCAGAAGCCGGACTTTCGTGTTTTTCCATGAACTTGAGCCGCTTTACAGGATGGGGCTTATCAGGGGAGGTGATCTTGACAATGCCGTTGTGATTCTCGAAAAGGAAGTGGAGAAGGAAGAGATCGAAAGGATCGCGAAAATGTTCAACAGGCCGGGTATAACAAAGCATACTGCCGGCATACTCAACAACACCGAGCTGAGATATCGGAATGAACCGGCAAGGCACAAGCTTCTCGACTTAATGGGCGATCTGGCTTTGGTAGGCCAGCCCGTCAAGGGAAAGGTTGTGGCAACACGCCCGGGCCATTATGCCAATACACGGCTTGCAAAGCTGATAAGGCAGGAGATAAAAAAATCGCAGTCAAAGGTTGATATTCCGGCTTATGATCCTTCAGAGCCGCCCGTTTACACCCTTGAAGATATAAAGAAAAGACTGCCTCATAGGTATCCTTTCCTGTTGGTAGACAAGATCATATCGCTTAATGAGACCACTGTTGTCGGGATCAAAAATGTCACATTCAATGAGATCTTTTTCCAGGGGCATTTTCCCGACGAGCCGGTGATGCCCGGAGTTCTCATTGTTGAGGCACTGGCTCAGTGCGGCGGCCTTCTGGTGCTGGGTTCAGTAGAAGAGCCAGAGAGGTATTCCACGTATTTTCTCAAGATAGATAAGCTTAAATTCAAGCAAAAGGTGGTTCCGGGCGACACAATGATTCTCAAGATGGAGTTGATAGAGCCTATGAGAAGGGGTATTGTGATGATGTACGGTAACGCCTACGTGGGTAATCGTCTGGTTGCCGAAGGTGAGATGACTGCCCAGGTTATAAAAAACAAATAATCAGAATAATGGTTTCCAATCTGGCATATGTTAATCCCGGGGCAAGACTTGCAGACAATGTAAAGGTGGAGCCTTTCGCCTTTATTGATGAGAATGTTGAAATAGGTGAAGGGACATGGATAGGCCCTCATGCCACGGTCCTCTATGGCGCGAGGATTGGCAGGAATTGTAAGATTTTTCCATCGGCTGTTATTTCGGGAATACCACAGGATCTCAAGTTCAAAGGTGAGGATACCACTGCAGAGATAGGCGATGGAACCACGGTAAGGGAAGCAGCCACTATCAACAGGGGAACTGCATCAAAAGGAAGGACCATCATAGGCCGTGACTGTCTCATCATGGCATATGCCCATATAGGGCACGATTGCATCGTGGGCGACAACTGCATACTGGGAAATTCCACGGGTCTGGCAGGGGAGGTCAAGGTTGACGACTGGGCCATCCTGAGTGCCGGGAGCCTTGTACACCAGTTTGCACGGATCGGAGGTCATGTAATGATAGGAGGCGGCTCAAAAGTCAGAATCGACGTTCCTCCATTCATCAAGGCCGACCGCGATCCCCTGACCTATCTCGGCCTTAATACGGTCGGGCTTACCAGACGAGGCTTTCCCAAAGAAAGGATCGATTACATTCATAACATCTACAGGGCTCTCTATCAGAACGGCATGAATGTATCACAGGCTCTTGAATATATTGAAAAGGAATTCGCCCCGTCGGATGACCTGGAGTACATCATTGGTTTTATACGCGAATCGAAGAGAGGAATAATACGTGGTCCGCGTTAGCATCCTATTCCCTTTCCCATCCCTGAGCCTTCAGTTTAACTTCACCGTGATGGTTTGTGATCAGGAAACATCCCTGGTCGGGCACCGTCATATGGCCGACAGCACCACACCGGTAACGGTGCTGCTGTTTTCCGGCTTGTTCATGGAAAGGCTTATTCAGGTATGCATGATACGTCTGCCGAAAGGAGTTATAGCCACTTCGGTAAGTTTGAAATGCTGGTTGCCGAAAGGAATTCCTATAATGGTTAAATATAGAAGCACCCCTAAGACAGCATGGGTTAGCGCTATCCAGATACCGCCGCACAAAAGCCATAGGACATTCATGAACACATAAAGGCAGCCTGAACCGCGCGATTCCGGTCTGCTGGTCCTGCCGAAGGGCCACATTGCCAGTGATCCCATCTTGAGAGTCTGAAGGCCAAAGGGGATTCCAACGATGGTAAGCATGAGGATCAGGCTTCCAATGAAATACTCAATGGCAATAATCAGACCTCCGAAGATAAGCCAGATGAGGTTTCCAAGGATTTTCATCGTACGGGTGTTTTATTCGAGAATAATAGTTTTGTCCTTAGGATATTTCACAGAATAAGTTAATATGATCTGTCTCGTTTCCTGGGGTTTGATCTCAAGATCCCAGCTTACTTCCCCTGTTTGTCTGTTGTATCTGCCTCCCGAAAGCTCTTCAGCCTGCACATCAATTCCGCTGTTCGAGGAAACCGGTATCTGATCGTTTACGGTGATATTGATCTGATTCGACTTGTTGTTCCTCACTGTTATCAGGAATGAGTATGTCTCGGTTTTATTGGAACCGAAAGTTCTTCTGCTTGTGTAGTCCTGTCTTTTTTCCCTTTTCACCAGAATACTGTTGTCATTTCCGAGGGAAACAGTCAGGGTGTCTTTCATCTGGTTCACATTAAGGAATGATTTTCCGACAAAGGTGTTTTCGAAGTACAGGCTTGCCTCACCTCCTATAAGGTTCTGTTCTGCCCAGCCTGATATGTTTCCGCTAAGGTATGCATGTGGTGAAAGTTTGGGGACCGTCACGTATTTGTATTCAGCCGGTGTCGTTGTGCGCTGGATCTCGATGGTTTGCACCTTACCATCAGGTTCTATGGTATAGGGTACGGCCACATCGAATGACACGGTGGTTTCCCCGACAGTTTTTTCCATAGGCACGGGAGCAGCTTCGGCATACTGATCCATTTGCTGCTCTGTAACGACTGTCTCGTTTATTTTTACGGCTTCTTCCCTGTCGGCCACTGATCTGGTTCCCCTCGCCATACCCATTAACCTTGGTTCGGGGGCCGGAATATAATAGTCTATAAACCAGGGATGAAGAACAGGAATATCGCCCGAGACCCATGGTGTGGCATTGGAGAAGCTAAGTTTCACATCCTTCCATTGGACTCCGGTTTTCTGGTAAACATTTGCCTTGTAAAAGATCGTAACCGGCCGGCTAATGTTATCTACCCTGATATCGTATGAAGGGTACCAGCCTGCATTGCTCACGACATAGCTGAAGCTGAGTTTTCCTGAAACGGATTTTTCGCTTGATACTGTAACTGAGATCTCCCCGGAGGGCAGCTGTTGCCTGCCGAATTTCCCGGAAATCTGTTTCTGAAGGTTTTCGATCTGTTTTTCGTAGTCTTTAATCAACCTGTTCTTTTTGAGTATGGCAGTTTTAACCTGTTCCATGTTACCGGTGTAGAGTTCCATCACGTTTTTGAGCTGTTCAACTGAAAACGTGGTCTCTTTTACAAGGATGGCCCTGTTGGCTATAAGGAAGGCTTCCTTTTCGTTTAAAACGGTTATTGCCGTCTTCTCATCCTCAACCTTGAGCTGAAGAGCCTCGATCTGGCTTCTGATGTTCTTCACTTCAGGAATAGACTCAAGATTTTCAAGGTAGTTGTTCCTGTGGCTCACCGAAAGGATTGTGAAATCACCGAAACCCTTTACCTGGATGCTGCCGGCGTCGATAAAGGGGGAGAGGGATCCAAGTTTTAGAACGGTCTTTCCCGATGGAAGGTCGATGCTGCATTCGTGATTCAGCTGAGCCCTGTCGGGATAAACGGTAACATTTTTAATATCCGCCCTGATTTCTTTTTCGCTATCGGCGGAAAGGTTTAGAGTCTGAGTCATTATCAGTATTGACGTTATTATTAATTTCTTCATGCCGGATTAATTTTAGCACATTAAAGTTAAGACTTTCCGGAATATGTCACATAACAATAATCAGGCCGTGTTTGGCCTGATTATATTTTGTGTATGCTGGAATTAGAGTTGAGCCTGAATCTTGCACTTATGTCTATTCCTGTGCGGTCAGCTCATGGTAGTCGACTGTTCCCGGCGGCAGTGCGGCTTCAGTATGGTTTGCCATAGGGCATCCGGGTACCGGGCAGTTGATTATCTTGTGTTCCTTGTTATCGGTGGGATGCCAGCCGAGTATCAGGTACATGGCAAAGAATCCTATCACATAAGCAACTGCAACATGCCATCCGTTTTTTAACCATCTCACCACGTTGCGGCCTTCGGGGAATTTATTGGTTATAGCCACGCCTGCTGATGATCCGAACCATATCATCGATCCGCCGAAACCGACTGCATAGGCAAGCAATCCCCAGTCGTAATGGCCCTGGTCGATACAAAGCTTTGTAAGTGGAATGTTGTCGAATACCGATGAAAGTAATCCGAGCGCGAAAGATGTTCCCCAGCTGGCATTGGGAAGTTCTTCCACCGGCATCATGGAAGCGCACATCACAAGGCAAAGCAGGAAGACGGTTCCTAGAATGGATCCGGGGACTTCTTTCCATGGTATCTTGATTATCAGTGCTCCAAGCAGGAGGGCTATCCAGACTCCAAGGGCGGGCATATCATAAAGAATATTTGAAAGGATTGCACCCACGAGGATCATCGCGACCACCGCGATCCTGCGCCAGTCTATTTTGATGCCGGACACAGAGTCTTTTTGTATCACCTGGTATTTGTGCTGCTGGTGTGCGCCGAACCATGCAAAAAAAGCAAAGGCGAATATTGAGGCGACAAAAGCATGAAGTACATCAAGAGCGCTTACGCCGGCAATCCACATCATGGTGGTGGTTGTATCACCTACTACACTACCGGCGCCTCCCGCGTTGCTCGCGGCTACAATGGCTGCAAGGTATCCGATGTGTACCTTGTTCTTGAAAACAACCAGCGCTATTGTTCCGCCAATGAGAGCGGCAGCAATGTTATCGAGGAAAGCAGACATAATGAATACGAAAGCCAGGAGAAGGAAAGGACCTTTCCAGTCGTCGGGCAGGTAATTCGGCAGTATATCCGGAACCCTTGACTCCTCGAAGATCTTCGACAGTATGGCAAAGCCGAGGAGAAGTCCAAGCAGGTTAAGCATTATTCCCCATTCACCCTGTCGCATTTCCTTGTCGAGGAATTGCTCGCGAAGTGGCAATTCTCCGAACATATGTTCCATAAAATTGAATCCCGGATCAAAGATCAGCTTGAATGTCAGGATGACAGTCAGCCCTATGATGGCCACCCAGAAGGTATGTTTGTGAAAGATGGCAACACCGAGAAGCACCAGACCAAAGAGAATGAATTCTATTCTTACCGGTCCGATGGTAGGTACATTGCCCGATGAGGCAAATGTTGTGAAAGGAATCAGGGCAAACAAAAAGAGAAGCAGAATTTTCCTTGAAAATTTTTCCAGTAATCTGATTTTACCAAAGGTCATGAATGATATATTTATTAATTGTGGAATTTTAAGAGCCCCTAAAATAAATAAATAATCATATATTTCAATCCTTCAAAAGCTCAAGGTATGAAACAGCCTGTACTTTTGCGACTGGTTTATTGGCCATCGGGCAACCGGGCACAGGGCAATTGATAATTTTATGTTCTTTATTGTCAGCAGGTTCCCATCCCAGCGTGAGAAAAAGGGCAAAAAAGCCGATAATATAGGCAACAATAATATGCCAGCCATTTTTGACCCAGAGCAGCACATTTCTTCCCTCCGGAAACTTGTTGGTAATAGCTACTCCTGCAGATGAACCGAACCAGATCATCGATCCTCCGAATCCCACACAATAAGCAAGCATACCCCAGTCATAGTGTCCCTGTTCGAGACAAAGTTTCGTAAGAGGAATGTTATCGAACACCGACGAAAGGAATCCGAGCGAGAATGCAGTCACCCATGAAGCATTTGGAAGTTCTTCGACCGGCATCAGCGATGCACATGTAACAAGGCAGAGAAGGAATATGGTTCCCTTGAGAGAAGCGGGCACTTCCCTCCATGGAGCCTTGCGGATGAACGCCCCGATAATAATCGCTATCCAGACGCCCAGGGCCGGCATATCGTAAACTATATTCGATATTATTGCTCCTGCAAGGATAAGGGCTACAATGAACAGTTTCGCCCAGTCGATGGTGACATTGGGATTGGGGTCACTCTGTATCTTCTGATATTTATCCTGCTGGTGTGCACCGAACCATGCGAAGATAAGAAGAGCTACAACAGCCGCCACGTAAGCATGTAGGACATTGAATGCCGATACACCGTCGATCCACATCATTGTGGTGGTTGTGTCGCCCACCACGCTTCCCGAGCCGCCTGCATTGCTGGCCGCGACCAATGCCGCGATATAGCCGATGTGTACCCTGTTTTTGAAGACAACCAGGGCTACCGTTCCTCCGATCAGTGCAGCTGCGATATTGTCGAGAAATGACGACAGTATAAAGACGAAAACCAGCAGCAGGAAAGGGCCTTTCCAGTCGTTGGGAAGATATTTGGGGAGGATATCCGGAACTCCCGATTCCTCGAATATTTTTGAAAGCATGCCAAAGCCGAGCAACAATCCTAGCAGATTGAGGATGATTCCCCATTCACCCTGTCTCATCTCCTTGTCCATCAGTTGTTCGACCATAGGTGTCGTTCCGAAGAAATGCTCCATTAAATGGAATCCAGGGTCGAACACAAGCTTGAAAGTCATAAGAACGGTAAGTCCGATCAATGCAACCCAGAAAGTATGCTTGTGGAACAGGGCAACACCGAGGAGTATCAGGCCAAAGAAAATAAATTCGAGCCGTACCGGCCCTATTGAGGGGTGGTTGCCGCCTGAAGCAAGCAACACTGCAGGTGCAAGCAATGCAAGGATCAAAAGGGAGATCCTTTTAATGCCGTTCTTGATGAAAAGTTCTTTAAACATGTCAGAATGGTTAAGGAAATACCTATTTATAATTAAGGCTGCCAAATTAAAAATATTTTGAATCGCGCGATTCTCCGGAGGGAAATCTTATTAATGATTTTTGTCACTTAATCCTGACATGCAATTTTGAATGGCATTTTATTCTGAAGTCCTTAAATTTTCATAATTTTGCATTCTTATTTAGATTAAATATAATTAAGGACGGAAGGGGGAAGAGGAATGGCGAAAGGAGAAACCATCTTCTTTGTTCCAGACCCCCTTCCCGGCCTTCCCCCACGTTAGGGGGAAGGAGCCATCAAAGAAGAGGGGCTCATTGCCTTTGGGCGAAAGGAGAATAGCGGAATGGGAGAATGGGAGAAGGGGGGAGTGATTAGTCTTTAAAGGTGTCAGGCTTGGGAGATTGTTTTGCAATATAAGGTTTGTATGGAAAGGGAGCAGGATAATATAATCAATGATATTACCTCAGGAGAGTACAAGTATGGTTTTTATACCGATATCGAGACGGAAAAGATACCGAAGGGTTTGAATGAGGATACCATACGGCTTATCTCGGAAAAGAAAGGTGAGCCAGAATGGCTTCTTGAGTTTCGTCTGAAATCGTTTCGCCACTGGCTGACCATGAAGATGCCGGGATGGGCTCATCTGAAGATTCCGGAAATAGATTTTCAGGACATAATATACTATGCTGCTCCCAAACAGGAGCCGGCTCCTGAAAGTCTGGACGATATTGATCCTGAGCTGAAGAAGACATTCGACAAGCTAGGGATACCGCTTGAAGAACAGAAGAGGCTGACAGGTGTTGTAGCGGTTGATGCCGTGATGGATAGTGTTTCGGTAAAGACTACTTTCAAGGAGACGCTGGCGGAGCTGGGGATAATCTTCTGTTCATTTAGCGAGGCGGTGAGGGAATATCCCGATCTGGTAAAGAGGTATATGGGTACCGTGGTTCCCTATACCGACAATTTCTTTGCCGCCCTTAATTCCGCGGTATTCAGCGACGGCTCTTTCTGCTATATTCCGAAGGGCGTAAGGTGCCCGATGGAACTGTCGACCTATTTCAGGATCAACGCGGCAAATACCGGGCAGTTTGAGCGCACCCTCCTTGTGGCCGACGAGGAAAGCTATGTGAGCTACCTCGAGGGCTGTACTGCTCCTATGAGAGATGAGAACCAGCTTCATGCCGCCATTGTCGAGATAATAGCCGAGAAAAACGCGAGTGTTAAGTATTCGACAGTGCAGAACTGGTACCCTGGCGACAGGGAAGGAAGGGGAGGGATATTCAATTTTGTTACGAAAAGAGGAATTTGCAGGGGCGATAATTCAAAGATTTCATGGACCCAGGTTGAGACCGGATCGGCAATAACCTGGAAGTACCCCTCCTGCATCCTGAGAGGCGATAATTCAACGGGAGAGTTCTACTCCGTAGCTGTTACCAATAACCATCAGCAGGCTGATACCGGTACCAAGATGATTCACATAGGAAAGAATACAAAGAGCACCATTGTATCTAAGGGAATCTCGGCCGGTCACGGGCAGAACAGCTACAGGGGGCTGGTAAAGGTGCTGAAGAATGCATCCAATTCAAGGAATTTTTCGCAGTGCGATTCGCTTCTCCTCGGCGACAAGTGCGGTGCACACACATTCCCTTACCTTGAGGTCGACAATCAGACCGCGATAGTTGAGCATGAGGCTACCACGTCGAAGATAGGGGAGGACCAGATATTTTACTGCAACCAGAGAGGAATATCGACAGAGGATGCCATAGGCCTGATTGTGAACGGTTATGCCCGGGAGGTGCTTAACAAGCTTCCCATGGAGTTCGCGGTCGAGGCACAGAAGCTCCTTCAGATAAGCCTGGAGGGCAGTGTGGGTTAGTTGAAATTTTTTATTGATTATATTCTGAAATGCTTAGTATTAAGAACCTTGAAGCCGGCATAAACGGAAAGATGATTCTGAAGGGAATAAACCTTGAGATTAAAGCAGGTGAGATACACGCTATAATGGGTCCCAACGGATCGGGCAAAAGTACCCTTGCTGCCGTTCTGGCAGGAAGGGATTTTATTGAGATCAGTGGGGGAACAGTGACTTATATGGGAAATGATCTTTTGCAGATGGCTCCGGAGGATCGTTCGAAGGAAGGAATTTTTCTCGGGTTTCAGTATCCCGTTGAGATTCCCGGGGTCAGCATGGTCAATTTCATAAAGACCGCGGTTAACGAGCACCGTAAACACAGGGGGCTTGCACCGCTCTCGGCATCCGACTTTCTGAAGCTGATGCAGGAAAAGAAAGAACTGGTAGAAATTGATTCTAAACTGGCGAACCGCTCTGTAAACGAAGGGTTTTCAGGTGGAGAGAAGAAGAAGAATGAAATTTTTCAGATGGCAATGCTGGAGCCAAAGCTTGCCATTCTCGACGAAACAGATTCAGGACTCGATATTGATGCTCTCAGGATTGTGGCCAACGGGGTCAACAGGCTCAGGAAGCCAGATAACGCATCGATAGTTATCACTCATTACCAGAGGCTTCTCGATTATATTATCCCTGATGTGGTACACGTCCTGTACGACGGAAGGATAGTGAAGACGGCCGGAAAGGAACTGGCACTGGAACTGGAGGAGAAGGGTTACGACTGGATCAAGCAAGAGCTTTACAATCATAACTGACATGAACGGAAAATCAGGGGTATCGGATTTTTTTTCAAGGCTCTATTACGAAAACATAGGCAGGATAGGAGAGAGTTCCACTCCCATTATCAATTCTTTCAGAAAGGAGGCTATTGAGAAATTCAATCTCCTTGGGGTACCCACAAAGAAAATGGAGTCGTATAAGTATACAAACCTGGAGACCTTCTTCAGGCACGATTACCAGAGCTATTTTATCCCCGAGGCATCTCATTTCAGGAAAGCGGAGGAATTCAGATGCGACGTCACGGAACTGGATGCTCACGGGATAGTGCTTATGAATGGATTTTATCCTACCATAAACGGCAAGCTCAGGGAACTTCCTGGAGGAATCATTATAGGAAGCCTTAATGCAGCTGCAAGGAAATATCCCGATCTTATTGAAAAGCACTACGGCAAATATGCAAGGAGCGATTCCGACGGGCTGATTCATCTTAACACTGCAATGGTTCCGGACGGTGTATTCATCTTTGTGCCTCGCGGTTCTGTTCCAGGAAAACCGGTTCAGGTGGTTAACCTCGTCGATTCGGAACAGGACACCTTCGATCAGCACAGGAAGCTGATAATCGTTGAGGAGAATGCTGAATGTTCGCTTATTATCTGCGACCACACGATGTCGCCGCAACGTTTTCTTACAAATGCGGTCCTGGAAATCCATGTCGCCGAAAATTCCTCCTTCGATTTGATAAGGGTTCAGAACGAACACAACAATGCCTGCAAGGTAACTCATACTTTCATTCATCAGGAGAGGAACAGCCGTGTGACATCGGGCATCATAACCCTTCACGGGGGCCTTGTTCGCAACAATACTTACCACCGGCTTAATGGCGAAGGAGCTGATTGCAACTCATACGGTCTTTCCCTGGCTGATAAATGGCAGCATATTGACAACTACGTCAGTGTTGACCATGCATCGCCCAACTGCACAAGCAACCAGCTTTTCAAGGGTGTTTTTGATGACGTGTCGACCGGTGCATTTAATGGAAGGATCCATGTAGCACCCGACGCCCAGGGAACCGTTGCCTATCAGAAAAACAACAGTATATTGCTGACGGACCAGGCCAGGATGGATACAAAGCCCCAGCTCGAGATCTATGCCGATGATGTGAAATGCAGTCATGGAGCTACCGTCGGTCAGCTCGACAACGACGCCTTGTTCTACATGCAGTCGAGGGGTATTGACAAACGGCAGGCCCTCCTGATGCTGATGTTCGGTTTTGCCCATGAGGTAACCCGGAACCTGAAGGTTGATGCTCTCAGGGAAAGAATAGACGGGCTTATTATGCAGAGGCTCAGGGGAGAACTGTCGCAGTGTGCAAGTTGTATGGTGAAATGCGTATAAATATACGGGAACGATGAGAGACATTGATAATATCAGGTCGGATTTCCCGCTTCTTCAACAAAAAGTTTACGGGAAGCCGCTTGTGTATTTTGACAATGGCGCTACAACCCAGAAACCTCTCTGTGTGCTGGAAGAGCTACGAAAGGTTTACACGGACTATAACGGAAATGTTCACCGTGGTGTTCATGCAATGAGCGATCTGACCTCGGAGGCATACGAAGGAGCCAGGGAAAAGGTAAGATCATTCATCAATGCCGGGAAAAGTGAGGAAGTGGTTTTTACATCCGGTGCCACCTCATCATTAAATGCCATAGCCTTTTCATTTGGAGAGCGCTACATTAGTCGGGGCGATGAGATCATTGTCAGCGAAATGGAGCATCATGCCAACATAGTTCCCTGGCAGATGCTTTGCCTTCGAAAGGGAGCGGTTCTCAGGGTAATTCCTTTCAACGACGCCGGAGAGCTTGAGCTGGATGAATACCTGAAACTTCTGTCGCCGCGTACCAGGATTGTCGCGGTAACCCAGGTATCCAATGCACTTGGAACCGTTGTGCCGCTTGAGGAAATTATCAGGCCGGCACATTCAATGGGAATACCGGTTCTTGTCGACGGGGCTCAGGGCATTCAGCACGGAATTACAGATGTCCGGTCGCTCGATTGTGATTTTTATGCTTTTTCGGGACATAAGATCTATGGTCCTACCGGAATAGGAGTGTTGTACGGGAAGGAGAAATGGCTTTCGGAATTGCCTCCTTACCAGGGTGGAGGAGATATGGTTGACAGGGTAAGTTTTGATCGGACCACCTATAATGTGCTTCCTTTCAAATTCGAAGCCGGAACCATGAATTACGTCGGGGCAATAGGCCTGGGAAGGGCTCTCGACTATGTGAACGAACTCGGGAGGGAGGAAATTCTGCAGAGGGAAAAAACCTTGCTGGCTTATGCAACCGAAAGGCTGTCGGCGATAAAGGGACTGAGAATATACGGTCAGGCTGCCGAAAAGATTTGCACCATCTCCTTTCTTCTTGACAACATTCATCAGTATGACACCGGCATGATCCTCGACAAGCTTGGCATTGCTGTCAGGACAGGCACGCACTGCGCGCAGCCGGTGATGGACCATTACGGTATTCAGGGCACCGTAAGGGCATCATTATGCTTTTACAACACGATTGAGGAGATTGATGCACTTGGCACGGGAATTGAAAAGGTAATCGGTATGTTTTCATGAACAGGAGAATGACTATCAACGAGATTCAGGATAATATAATTGAAGAGTTTTCAGTGTTCGACGACTGGATGGACAAGTACAACCTTCTTATCGAGATGGGTAAGGAGCTGTCTCTGATCGATCCGAAGTTCAAGGTAAAGGATTACCTTATCGAGGGCTGCCAGTCGAAAGTCTGGCTGTATCCCCATTACGATGGAAAGGAAGTGACCTTCACTGCCGACAGTGATGCAATAATTACAAGGGGTATTGTGGCATTGCTTATTAAGGTCCTTTCAGGTAGAACACCTGAGGAAATAATACAGGCCGATCTCTATTTCATCGACAAGATAGGGCTGAAGCAGAATCTCTCGCCGACACGTTCCAACGGACTTCTCTCGATGCTGCGGCAGATGAAGCTTTACGCGATGGCCTTTGGGGCTCAGGGCTCAGGGGGAAGGGCACAGGGCACAGGGCACAGGGCACAGGGGGAAGAACGGCACGCGGCTAGCGGCATGCGGCACGCGGCGAAAGACGAAGAGAGGGGGAGACAGAGGGACTAAGAGACCGCAAGACCGCAAGACCGCAAGACCGCAAGACTGCAAGACCGCAAGACAATATATTGCCGTTATAACAATGTTATAACGTGGTTCCGTGACTAATTTCTGAGAGATAAACACATAGCAAATGACGCGAGGCACAAGACACAAGACGCAAGGTCAACAAAAGTTCTTTCCACTTTTAACTTTCCACTTTTAACTTTCAACTCCAATAGTATGGATCCCACAGAGCAACTTGAAATTGAAACCAGGATAGCCGGTGTTCTGAAGAGCATCTACGATCCTGAGATACCTGTCAACATATATGATCTCGGGCTGATTTACAATGTAGAGGTCGACGACGATCACGTAGCACATATCACCATGACGCTTACCGCGCCAAACTGTCCGATGGCCGACAGCCTTATTGAGGAAGTGCAGTACAAGGTGGCAGGCACCAGGGGAGTGAAGGATTGTGACATTAAGTTAACCTTCAATCCGCCGTGGGACAAAAGCATGCTCAGCGATGAGGCAAAACTTGAGCTTGGATTTCTTTAAGCAGAAGCCATGCCGGGAAAGGACAACAGGGAATTATCGGAAGGAATAAAGCAGAAGGCAGGCGAGCTTGGCTTTAACATCTGCGGTATTGCCCGGGTACGCGGGCTGGTTGAGAACGTTGTCAGGTTAAGGGACTGGATTGAAGCCGGCATGAATGATAAGATGGCTTACCTTGCCCGGGACCTTGATAAAAGGATCGATCCCGGAAGGGTTTTTTCCGGGGCAAAATCACTGGTTGTCACCGGTTTGAGTTATTATTCTGATGTTCTTCAGAGGGATCCTGAGGCCCCTTTGCTGTCGAGATATACTTACGGGGCTGACTATCATGGCGTTGTTACCGGGAAGCTAAACAGGCTGCTGGAGTGGATACAAATTGTCAGGCCCGGTGTCAGCGGCAGGGCTTTTTCCGACAATTCATCCATACTTGAAAAACCATGGGGGCGGGAAGCCGGACTCGGATGGCAGGGACGCCATTCCATACTGATCAACAAGAAAATAGGTTCCATGTTTTTTATCGGCATATTGATACTCGATACGGAGCTTGAATATGACAAGCCATGTACGGAAGATTATTGCGGCACATGCAGGCAGTGCATCGAAGCTTGTCCCACCGGAGCCATAAACGAAAACCGGACCATTGATGCCAGGAAATGCATTGCAAACCTTACGATTGAAAACCGCGGGCCCATTCCGGCTGAGTTTGTTCCGCATCTTGGCAAAAGGATCTTCGGATGCGACAGATGCCAGGAAGTATGTCCGTGGAACCATGATCCGGATGTTGTAAGCGCTCCCGAATTTACCATCAGTGAAGAAATTGCCGGTATGAGTGTTGATGAATGGAAGAGCCTTTCACGCGAAAGCTTTCAGCGCCTGTTTTCAACGACGGCGATATCGAGAGTAAAGTATGAAAAGCTGATGAACAATATCAGGGATGCACTGAATCAGGGGGGCAGCCTATGACGGGAGTGTGTTGCAACTTATCGTCATCTTTTGTACATTTAACAAAAAATGCAGGTATGGATTTCAATATTAAACTCAGCAACGGTTTTGTTCTGAGAGGCTTTATCATGAGTCCGGGTGAAAGGCTTCAGGCCATGATAATAATGGTTCACGGTCTGGGAGAGCATATCAGGAGATACTCTGGCTGGTCGGGGCTTTTCAACGAAGCCATGGCAGGCATGGTCGGTGTCGATCTTCCGGGTCATGGCCAGTCTGACGGCAAAAGGGGGCATATCAGGAGTTATGCTATTACCGACGAGATGATAGACAGCCTGCTTGACCAATGCAGTAAAACATTTCCGGGAATACCGTTGTTTCTTTACGGGCACAGTCTGGGCGGAGGCATGGTGCTTGATTACATGCTGAGAAAGAATCCACCGGTAAAGGGGGCAATTGTTACTTCTCCATGGCTTAAGCTGTCATTTGAGCCTGAAAAGTCGAAAATCAGACTGGCCGGTATCATGAAAAATATCCTGCCATCGCTGGTTCAGTCATCCGGACTGGTTGTTGATCATCTGTCGCGCGACAGGGAGGTGGTTGAAAAGTACAAAAAAGATCCCCTTGTTCACGGACTGATTTCAGTCAGTCTGTTTCACTCAGCCATGACGGCGGCATCACGTTCGCTGCATAATGCATCATCCCTGAAAAAGCCTTTGCTGCTGATGCACGGTACAGACGACAGGATATGCTCCAGTGAGGGCAGCCGCGAGTTCGCGGAAAAGACCCCGCTTGCCGAACTGAGGCTCTGGGAGGGAGCTTACCATGAACTTCACAACGACCTGTGCCGTCATGAGGTGTTTGACGCGATCAGGAACTGGCTTGAAACAAAGCTCTCCTGAAAACTGAAGGATGATGGAACTCAGAACGACATTCAGCATCGATCCGTCTCCCTCGAAGATCAGTTACAGCACACCTGTGATGTTCATTGGCTCATGTTTTGCAACCGCTATCGGCAGCCATCTCCGGGAGGGCAGAATGCCGGTAATGATTAATCCGGCAGGGACGGTCTACAACCCATTTTCAGCCGGGAACACCCTTGATGCGATTATCTCATCACCCCGGTGTGAAAGGGACGGTCTTTACAGGCATGGGACCAGGTGGATAAGCTTTGATCACTACACTGATTTTTCATCTGACGATCCTCGAAAGCTTATTGAAAAGA
This sequence comes from Bacteroidales bacterium, assembly GCA_012519515.1. GTDB lineage: Bacteria > Bacteroidota > Bacteroidia > Bacteroidales > VadinHA17 > LD21. The sequence goes on from JAAYQC010000048.1 coordinate 43,917, forward strand.
TAAGCGCTATGGAGGAGGAAGCCCGGGTATTTCTTTCGGGTGCCGGATTCCTTTTTGTAACATTCGGGACAGCAAGGGTGTACAGATGGAAGGAGAGCGGGAGGATAGTGTCGAACTGTCATAAAATCCCTTCGTCCTTTTTCAGCCACGAACTTCTGACACCCGATGAGATTGTATCGTTCTGGAGCGGGCTTCTCGACAGACTGAGAGAGTTTAACCCTGAACTGAAAGTGGTTTTCACAATCAGTCCTGTGCGTCACTGGAAAGATGGCGCTCACGGGAATCAGATAAGTAAATCAGTTCTTTTTCTGGCAGTCGAAAAGCTCCTCTCTCATTCTTCGTCCCCGGGATATTTCCCTGCCTACGAACTGGTTATGGACGATCTCCGGGATTACCGGTTTTATGCTTCCGACATGCTTCATCTGTCGGAGACTGCCGTGGATTATATCCGGGCTGCATTTGACAAATGTTATTTTGACCGGGCTGCCATGGAATTGTGGAATGAAGTGTCGGGGATTTCAAAGGCGATTGAACACAGGATACTGACCGGCGACACGAATGAGATAAGGAAGTTTGCAGAGGGCATGCTGGCAAGGATTGAAAGAATAAGAAAAAAGCACAAGTCTCTCGGTCTCGACAGCGAAGCAGACTATTTCAGGACTCTTCTTTCAGGGACACACGTTACAGGTAGTAAGGAATGATCAAAACTGAATGCCGCCACATGGCAGGCAGCCGGATTTTTATTTCAGTGAGTCGACAACCGTCCGGAATTCCTCAGGATTTCTTGTGATTATAATATTTTCGGGAATTCTCTTTTCATCTGACTCGGGATAATCGGTTAAAATAATTTTCCTTATCAGAAGTGACTTTCCGATGCTGCTGAAATAGCTCATATTCTTTTTTGAGAAGTCGAATGAATATGAATTGACTATAAGGTATTCGAATTGTTTTATCTTATGTATTTCTATAATCTCTGAGGCAGGAAGGATGCCGCCTGTGAATATGGTGTCGAAGCCTCTCTTTTTTAGCAAGTATTTGTAGAACAAAAAATTGTTTTCTGACAGGTTGTCAGATGTATTGATCATGGCAACCGATGTCTTCGGCTTCACGGCAGGAGCTGCAAGGCTGATGTCCTCAAGGATAAGAATTTGCCTGATCACATTCCTTACGAACTGTTCCTGGGCTCTTGAAAGACCACCTGTCTGCCAGAGCAGTCTGGCTTTTTCGAGCAGGGGACACAGGTATTTTATATAGGCTTCTTCCAGCCCGTATTTACTGACAAAGGGTTCAAGTGCTTCCCTGAACAGGGATTCATTGAAATTAATGCCTGACATCAGTATTTTGCCGGGGCTGTTCCCGCCTGTTTCGTGCCGGCCGCTGATGGTCATCACCCTTTCAGTGAGTTCCTCCTCGCTCAGCTTTGCTATTTTGGAAATTTTCAGTCCGTTTCTGTTCAGGTAAGCAACGTTCAGTATCTTTTTCAGTTCGGTTTCGCTGTAACTGCGGATATTGGACTCGGTCCGGTCGGGTTCCAGTATCCTGTACCTTTTTTCCCAAATCCTTATAGTGTGTGCCTTTATCCCTGAAAGGTTTTCCAGATCCTTTATCGTAAAAACATTAGTCCCTTCTTCCATAGCTTTCTGAATAAATAAGTTTAACACTACTACACCTTAACATTAACAATCACTAAAGAGATTGTTTCCCGCTTCATAAACATATTCGGTCATATACTGAGAGCTATGCGGAATTACCCCCATATCCGCAAATTCCGGACCAATAAGCTATTCCGGGTTCTCTATCATCACTTTCCTGACAATTCTTGTTCCGTCGACGAATCCAATGGTAACCAGGTACATTCCTCTTACAGGATTTTTAAGAATAACTTTCGTTGCAGTAACCGGATTTGTATAAGTGGCTCTGAAAATATCCTGTCCGATCATATTGGTAACCTTTACAGCGCTGATTTCCCTGTCGGCTTTTATTGAAAATGAATTTTCCCTGACAGGTACGGGGTAAATTGTAATATTTGTTACAGGGCTCTCCCTGGTAAAGGCTTTTTGCGGAAAATTTCTGACGATATTGGTGCTATCCTTCTGGGAGTGAAGGGTTAAAGGGAATAATATGAAAATAATGAGTAGAAATTGCTTCATACGCACCCTGTCATGTTCTTTTTAAAATGCCGGTCTAAAGTTAGGCATTTTTATTATTCTGATCAAAGATTTTTTCCACTCTTTCGAGATCATCCGGCGTGTCAATTCCAATGTTTTCCCAGAGGGTAAGGGCGGTTTTTATCCTGAATCCGTTCTCGAGCCATCTGTTCTGTTCAAGCGATTCAGCTTTCTCGAGTGGGCTTCGGGGCAGGGATGTAAGGCGTTTCAGTATATCCGTCCTGTAGCCGTAAAGGCCTATGTGTTTGTAATATGTATGTCTGGTGATCCATTCGGCTGCCGGGACATCCCTGAGGTAGGGTATTACCGATCTGCTGAAGTATATCGCGTATCCGGAAAGGTCGATGACTACCTTCGGATGGTTTGGATTGGCAAGGTCCTCTCCGGCTTCCACCTTCCGCACCAGGGTGGCAATTTCAACCGACGGGTCGTCAAAGCATGATGCAAGCAGGTTGATTTGTTCGGGTCTGATAAAAGGCTCATCACCCTGGATATTAATCACGGCATCGGGGCTGAAGCCTTCGATGGCGGCAATCTTTTCAGCAGCCTCGGCGCATCTGTCGGTACCGCTCTGGTGGGCGGAAGAAGTCATTACAGCTTTGCCTCCGAAGCCTGTAACGGCATCATGAATTCTCTGGTCATCGGTAGCAACATATACGGTTTCGAGCGAAAGGGAAGCCTGTTCATATACTCTTCTGATCATTGTTTTGCCTCCTATCATCACCAGTGGTTTCCCCGGGAACCTTGTAGATGCGTATATTGCAGGAATAATGCCCGCGATATGATATCCTCCTGTATTCTTCATGGCGCTAATTTACTAAAATAGCATTTCCCAATGTTTCAAAAATATCTTAAATTCGCAGCATTGTGAAACGGATATGAAAGATATTCAGAGCATAAAGCAGCGATTTGGCATAATAGGCAATTATTCAGGGCTCAACAGGGCCATCGACATTGCCGTTCAGGTGGCTCCAACCGATCTGTCGGTACTCATAACAGGGGAAAGCGGGACCGGTAAGGAGGTTTTTCCGCAGGTTATCCACAGTTACAGTACCAGGAAACACGGGCAGTACATTGCTGTTAACTGCGGAGCCATACCTGAAGGAACCATCGACTCTGAATTATTCGGTCATGAAAAGGGAGCCTTTACCGGAGCCACTGAAAGCAGGAAGGGGTATTTTGAAGTTGCCGACAAAGGAACCATCTTCCTCGATGAGGTTGCCGAACTGCCTCTTTCAACCCAGGTCCGTTTGCTAAGAGTCCTTGAGACAGGTGAATTCATCCGTGTAGGCTCATCGAAAGTTCAGAGAACCGATGTAAGGGTGATAGCTGCCAGCAATGTCGATGTGGCGAAAGCTATCGAGCATAATAAGTTCAGGGAGGACCTCTTTTACCGGCTAAACACGGTACCGATAAAGATCCCGCCGCTGAGGGAAAGGGGTGAGGACATTTTTCTCCTTTTCAGAAAGTTCGCGGTCGATTTTGCCGAGAAATACAGGATGCCTTCCATACGGCTGAGCAACGAGGCAAAGGATCTTCTATTAAGCTATTCGTGGCCGGGGAATGTGCGTCAGTTAAAGAATATTACAGAGCAGATATCAATAATTGAAAGCGAGAGGGAAATAAGCTATGAAGTGTTGCATGCTTACCTTCCCGACTACACCGGAGTCAAGTTGCCGGCCGTGATCAAAAGGGATGACGACAGATCATTCTCATCCGAAAGGGAGATACTCTACAAGATCTTGTTCGACATGAAGAGTGATATGAACGATCTCAAGAACCTTGTTCTTGATCTCATTAAATCGGGCGAGATAGACATGAGGCTTCATGAAAACAATTCAGGAATTATCAGAAACCTGATAAGGGACACAGGCAGAAGCGATTCTGTTGTAACAGCCGAGGCCCGTGACCTGAGTTTCGCTCCCCACCCCGGAACCAACATACAGGATACCGAGGAAGTGGTTGAAGAATCGCTTTCCCTTGCCGACAAGGAGATGGAGATGATAAAAAAAGCTCTGGAGAAGTACAACGGGAAAAGAAAGCTCGCTGCTCAGGAGCTTGGTATCTCGGAGCGCACTCTTTACCGAAAAATCAAGGAGTATGAAATCTGAATCCTGGAATATCTTCATGAATCGTGCATGGAAAGCCGGTTTGGTTCAAACAGTTCTGTTTCTTCTGATGCTTCCCGGATGCGGCATCTATTCCTTTTCGGGTGCAAGCACAACCGGGTTAAGCACCGTGAGCATCCAGTATTTCCAGAACAGGGCAAGCCTTGTGCAGCCGGGGCTGAGTCAGTATATTACCGATGAGCTGACAGACAAATGCAAGGCTCAGACAAACCTGGCTATCGTAAATGGTTTGGGAGATGCCAATTTTGAAGGGGAGATAATCGATTACAACACCAGGCCGCATACTGTGTCGGCCGATGCAAATGCTGCAGTGAACCGTTTCACGATAGGAGTCAGGGTTAAGTTCACCAATGTGGCTGATCCCGAGAAAAGCTTTGAACAGACTTTTTCCAGATATGAAGATTACAGCAGTTTGAGCGATCTGAGTGAAGTGGAGTCACAACTGTCCGAAAGGATAGTGGAAATGCTTGTTGAGGACATCTTCAACGCGGCATTTGTTAACTGGTAAGCGTAAATGAATAAAAGCGACTTTCTGAACCTGATGGGTGGAAATACGCCTGTCGACAGGCAGGTTCTCGCTGAGTTAAGCGAACTGGTAAACATATATCCGTATTTTCAGACAGCCCATATGCTTCTCCTCAAGAGTCTCAGGGATAATTCAGATATCCGCTTCGAGAATCAGCTCAGGAATTCCGCCATTCACATTGCCGACAGGGAAGTGCTTTTCAACTATCTGCAGATAGCGCCTTCGATTGTTGAGAAAGAGATTACTGATATTCAGAAGGAAACAATTGCAGTCCCGCCTGAACCGGAAATACAACCTGTTGAAATTCCTGAACCTGAAGTGCAACCTGCCGAAATTCCTGAACCGGAAATACAACCTGTTGAAATTCCTGAACCGGAAATACAACCTGCCGAGGTTCCTGAGCCTGAAGAGCAACCTGTTGAAGTACCTGAACCGGAGATACAACCCGTTGAAATTCCTGAATCTGAAGTGATTCCTGAATCTGTCGAGGGCGATTTTGCCCAGACCATTCTTGATTCGGCGATGAACAGCCAGAATTTCATTGATGAGATAGAAAGGGATTCAAGGCCCAGACCGGTGAAGGATCAGCCTGACAGTATGGCGAGCATTCTGGAAAGGACCGTTGTCGGAACGATTGATCCTGAAATGGACGACAGCTACTTTGGCCCGGACTTGTTCATTCCGGTGAGTTATGATGAACCTGAAACGGAAGAAGAGGAGGAAGAAATTTTCTATATGGATCCGGGATTCTTATTTACTCCCCGCGGTGAACCTGAGGAAGAGCCTGTAACTGTTGAGGAAGAGCCTGTAACTGTTGAAGAAGAGCCTGTAACTGTTGAGGAAGAACCGGTTATCACTGAGGAAGAGTTGGTTGCCATTGAGGAAGTGCCGGAAATTTCTGCAGAGGAACTCACCAGATCTGACATTGATCAGAAAAGGAAGGAACAGGCTGACCTTATCGACAGGTTTATCATGGCAAATCCGAGAATCATTCCCCAGATTGAAAAGCCGGCTTCCCCGAACGAAGATCTGTCGAAGCCATTTACGGAGGAGCACGGAGGATTTGTCACTGAAACCCTGGCAAGGATCTATGTCACTCAGGGTTATTATTCCAAGGCAATAGATATTTATGAGAAATTAAGTTTGAAATTTCCGCAAAAAAGTAATTACTTTGCGGCTCAAATTGAAAAGATAAGAGAGATTATAAAATAGCATAGAAATGGGAATATATATTTTTATTTCAGTTTTAATCATCATTGCCTGCGTACTGCAGGTTTTGATAGTCCTGGTTCAGAATTCAAAAGGAGGGGGTCTGGCTGCCAATTTCACTTCTGCCGGACAGTCGATGGGGATCAGGAAAACCGCCGATTTCCTTGAAAAATCAACATGGACACTTGCAGCAGCCATTCTTACTCTTTGTGTTGTTGCAACAGCTGCAATACCTCGCGGCTCGGGTGCAGAACGCTCAAGGATTGAAAGTTCCATTCAGAATGCTGTTGATCCGAATGCAATTCCCACACTTCCCACTGCTGTTCCCACTGATGGGGCATTAACACCTTCAGGAAACGAACAACAGCCTGAGGACTAAGGGTTTTACAACTTAAATATTAAACAAAGTGTCAGTTTGTCATAAACTGACACTTTGTTTTTACATGGGTTATGTAGTTGGTATACAGCAATATATGTCATGATGTCATGATTGTTTGCATGAAATTGTCAGTATCTGACCGATAAAATGTCGGCTTATTAGCCCGATAGTCGGGAAAAAACCGTTTGGCATAAATTTCGCTAAAAGTTGAGGCAGAAATCAAATCATTAACTTTAAAACTATATAAAGATGGCACAAGTAAAAGGAAAGGTATTGGCAGGGAAGGTTCTTGTAAAACCTCATGAAGCTGAAGCTAAGACTGCAAGCGGTATCATTATTCCTGATTCAGCAAAGGAAAAACCTCGTCAGGGCACGGTAGTAATGGTCGGGGCTCCGAAAAAAGATGAAGAGATGGAAGTAAAGAAGGGGGACGTTGTTCTCTACGGTAAGTATTCAGGCCAGGAACTGAACATAGACAATGAGGATTATCTTCTCATATCACAGTCAGACATACTTTTCATTCAGTAATTAACGCAAACAAATAAATTTTACAGATATGGCAAAAGAGATTAAATTCGATATTGAAGCTCGCGCACAGCTTAAAGAAGGAGTTGATAAATTAGCGAATACAGTAAAGGTAACCCTCGGTCCCAAAGGCCGGAACGTGGTTCTTGAGAAGAAATTCGGTGCTCCGCATGTGACAAAGGACGGAGTAACCGTTGCCAAGGACATTGAACTCTCGAATCCCTATGAGAATATGGGTGCCCAGATGGTAAAGGAAGTTGCATCAAAGACCGGTGACATAGCCGGTGATGGAACCACCACCGCCACTGTTCTTGCACAGTCAATCATTTCAGTTGGTTTGAAGAACATTACTGCCGGTGCAAACCCGATGGATGTCAAGAGAGGTATTGACAAGGCAGTTGAGAAAGTTGTTACCCATTTGAAATCGCAGGCCCAGGTTGTCGGAAACGACCTCAGCAAGATTGAGCAGGTTGCCAGGATTTCTGCAAATGACGACGTTGAGATTGGAAAGCTCATCGCCGAGGCAATGAGAAAGGTTAATAAAGAAGGTGTTGTAACAGTTGAGGAAGCCAAGGGGACCACTACATCCGTTGAGGTTGTCGAGGGGATGCAGTTTGACCGCGGCTATATCTCGGCCTATTTTGTTACCGACACCGAAAAGATGGAAGCCGAACTGGAGAATCCGTACATCCTGATTTATGATAAGAAGATTTCTTCAATGAAAGATATGCTTCCGATTCTTGAAACCACTGCCCAGAGCGGTCGTCCGCTTCTTATTATTTCTGAAGATGTTGAAGGTGAAGCTCTTGCAACACTGGTTGTCAACAGGCTCCGTGGTTCCCTGAGGGTTTGTGCCGTTAAAGCACCGGGATTTGGCGACAGGAGGAAGGAAATGCTTGAAGACATTGCCATTCTGACAGGCGGAACAGTCATATCGGAGGAAAAAGGTCTCAAGCTTGAGCATGCCACCCTCGATATGCTTGGAACATCAGAGAAGGTAACCGTAAACAAGGAGAACACCACCATTGTCAACGGCTTTGGCGACAAGGAAATGATCCAGGCCAGGATCGGACAGATCAAGCAGCAGATGACCACCACAACCTCCGACTACGACAAGGAGAAGCTTCAGGAGCGTCTTGCAAAACTGTCAGGCGGCGTAGCAGTTCTCTATATCGGTGCAGCTTCGGAAGTTGAGATGAAGAACAAGAAGGACCGTGTTGACGACTCGCTTCATGCAACCCGTGCAGCCATCGAGGAAGGAATAGTTCCCGGAGGCGGTGTTGCCTATATCCGTGCCATTTCATCCATTGAAAAACTCAAGGGAGACAACGAAGACCAGACTACCGGTATTGAAATTATCAAGCGTGCCATTGAGGAACCTCTTCGTCAGATCGCGATCAATGCAGGCAAGGAAGGCGCCGTTGTAGTACAGGCTGTAAAGACGGGTAAGGGCGACTACGGTTACAATGCCCAGACCGACAAATACGAGAAGCTCTTCGAATCGGGTGTAATTGATCCGGTGAAGGTAGTAAGAGTTGCTCTTGAGAATGCTGCATCAGTTGCCGGAATGTTCCTGACAACCGAAGCAGTGATAGTTGATGAGAAGGAAGAAAAACAGCCTCCGATGCCACCGCAGGGCATGGGCGGAGGAATGCCGTATTAGTAAATAATATTTTTTCGAATAACATTAGTAATGCAGAGGCGGGCACGTCCCGGCTCTGCTTGTTTTAATACGCCAGGTATTTTATAATTTTATATATTTGCAGCTGTTTTTCAGATTATCAGCCGGATGCATCGAATCAGGAATTTCTGTATAATAGCGCACATCGACCACGGTAAAAGTACCCTGGCCGATCGTCTGCTTGAAAAAACCAATACTGTCAATGAAAGGGAGTTTCAGAACCAGGTACTTGACAACATGGATCTGGAGCGGGAGAGAGGCATTACCATAAAAAGCCACGCCATCCAGATGGAATACCTCCACGACGGTGAGTTGTATTGTCTGAACCTTATTGATACCCCCGGACATGTTGATTTCTCCTATGAAGTTTCCAGATCGATAGCCTCCTGCGAGGGAGCCCTGCTGGTTGTCGATGCCACCCAGGGAATCCAGGCCCAGACTATCTCCAACCTTTATATGGCCATCGATCATGACCTTGAGATTATCCCCGTACTTAACAAGATGGACATGGCAAGTGCGATGCCCGATGAGGTTAAGGATCAGATTGTCGATCTGGTTGGCTGCAACAGGGACGACATAATTGAGGCAAGCGCCAGAACCGGTATGGGGATCGACACCATCCTCGAAAGGATAATCAACCTTATTCCGGCTCCGGCAGGCGATCCGGAAGCACCCCTTCAGGCCCTTATTTTTGATTCCATGTTCAATTCCTTCAGGGGGATAATAGCTTATTTCAAGATAGTCAACGGTACTATAAGGAAGGGCGACAGGGTAAAGTTTTTCAGTACAGGTCATGAATACACGGCTGATGAGATAGGAATTCTGAAAATGAAGCCGGAACCGCGCGACGAAATGAGTGCCGGAGATGTTGGTTACATTATTTCGGGAATAAAGGATTCGTCGGAGGTA
>JAAYQC010000049.1 GCA_012519515.1 Bacteroidales bacterium
AAGAATAATGACTCCGCCCCACAATCCATTCATGGTGGGAGCAAGGTTGGGACTGGCAATCTCACCAGGGATTATGTTGTCGGAAACAGATGTGAAGATAATGGGAGCATCTGCCGTACCTTCAGCCATGATCTTTCCTCCCCTTGCAATCATAAGGGCGGTGGCGTTGGCTTCAGAACCTTCGCGGCCCTTGACGATAACTCCGGGCTCAATTGTGAGTGTGGCACCCGAAACCACGGTAATACGACCTTCCAGAATATAAATATTTCCTGCCGTCCACGTCGTGTTCGATGTTATGTTCTGAGTGACCGAAATGACCGGAACGCCTTCAATGGTAAGGACCGCCGTGGCACTTCCCGTCTGGCTGTCATTGTCTGTCAGAGTCAGAACCACCGATCCTGCTCCTGTTGCCTTTCCGGCAGTGAACGATACAACTATTGTTCCCGATGCAGCTCCTGCACTTCCATCAGTAATTATTTGTGCTTCGCCGCCAGTGGATGTCACCGTGGCTGACTTGAATCCCGCGGGGGCATTGAAACTAAAACTCAGATTAACGGTCTCAGTGATCTCAACCGATGAGTTCTGAGGTGCTGTTACTACAGGAGGATCATTTTCTTTTTTACATCCTGAAAATACTAATCCGATCAGGACAATAATGCTTAAGTACTTTTTCATTTTAATTTGTTATTAAGTTTTGGTTATGTATCTGACCGTGGCAAAAGTATGATCCGGATAATTCACCGGGGTTAAGGAACGGTTAAGCTTTTGTTACATGGATACCCCGGCTATATATTACAATATCAACATGATATAAAAAACCGTAACTATTTTGTAATATGAGATTAACCGTTTCCTGTTTCTATAATTTTAGTCACGGCATGGCACAGAATGGAGATTAAAAGTATATTGCTGCATACTGAATTTTACAAATGGGGATCGGGTAATTCTTTTTGATCACTACCAATACTGACACTCGATTTTAATAACTCGCGCTTTAATTTTGTGTCATCTGCCATGAGATTTCCAGATTGCTTTACATCAATATAATAAAACTGGCAGCCGTATCGGGCGATAATAAAAAGGCATGCACCCTGAGCAAAAAAAAAGCGCCCTTTTCAGGCGCCTTTTTTCATATCGCTTGTTTCTTATTTCAGAAGCTCATATCGAGTCCGACACCGACCACGAGTGTTCTTTTCTTGTATGTTTCCGTGGGCATCAGGTTAATGCCTCCGAGGTAATGGTTGACTGTGACGCTGTCGTCAATGTACTTGGTATATGACACACCAAAATTGAGTTCTATTTTGTCGGTGAAGGCAAAAGCTCCGCCGGCTCCGACGGTATGTGTTGAAAGACCGTAGCTGAGATCGCTCTGATAAAGACTGTTGACACCCTTGTTTGCAAATGAGTAGCCGACGCTAGCGGCAAATGTTTCAGTTACATTGATCTCGTAGCCGGCTGAGATTGACAGACCGTTATTGGCAATAATTTTATCGTTTTCGATGTGAACAAGATAATCCGACGAATTCTGGGGTGTCAGATCAATATAATGTCCGTAGTCAGCCGATTTGTCAAAATAGTAGTTGGCTCCGGCGTTTACACTGAACAGGGGGAACCTGAGTTCAGCTCCGACTGCCAGCATTGCAGGCATGTCGTTTCTTATTTTTGCTCCGTTGGGGAACCTGGTAATAGGAGTTTCAGGATCTTCATCCAGGTAACCTGTCGTCAGATCTTTGGTTGTTTTGTTGGTAAGTTCAAGTTTGGTTGCCATTTCATACTTGACGGCGATATTGAAGTTATCGCTTGGCGCGATGTTGATGCTGAAGAAGGGAGTAATTCCCGAACCTGTCTGCTCGGCTTCAGCTTCCTGGTCTTCAAGCAGAGATGCTTTGTTGCCGTAAATGTTAGCGACTCCGAAGAAAGCATCCTGACTCTGGAGAATAGTAAGGGTAGCGGCATTCGGAATGCCGAGGTTGGTAAGACCGTTTACAATATTGTTCCTTTGTGTCACGTTGAGTACCCCTGCCTGTACCAGCTGATCAGCAGTAAATCCGCCGAGATCGTTGTCGACCAGTGCATCCAGCGAGTTGCCTCCTTCCCGGGCAGTGGTTGAAATATCGCCTATTATTCCTGAGGCAGCTGTCCATCCGCCAACTGTATTTACCTCAACATCCCTGAGATAACCTTCGTAGCTGTTCCTGGCGGTAACATATCTTGCTCCGGCGGCTATCGACAGCCAGTCATTTACCTTGTATGATACTGCTCCCTGGAATCCAAGGAAGGTGGATGTCCCCTTGAAATCAATATCCATCCTGTATCCGGTAACCCCGTAAGGTGTTGCAGCAAGTGAAGGAACCAGATCCGACTGGCTCATCTCCAGGGAAGGAAGACCATCCGCATAGCTTGCTCCGCCGCCACCGCCGATAGGCATGAATCCTGCGGAGAAGGCTATCCTGTCAAGCTTGTAGGCTGCATAAACGGAGGGGAACAGGGGAGCTGTCACAGAACCATAGTAGATGCCTGAATTCAGATAGGGATAGCTGCTCTCAATCGTCCTCTTCTGGAAAACCGTCTGATTGCTCAGTGAAAGATGGAATCCGTTATTCATCATCATCAATCCTGCAGGATTGTAGTAAACTGCATCCGTTTTTATTGATGCATTCCTCGAGGGCATCCTTGCCCAGATTGCACTCTGATTTGTATTGGTAACCAGTCCGCCGGCAAACAATGTACCGGTGACTAAGGCTGCTGTTAGAAAAGTAAATAATCTTCTCATAGGGTAATTTTTAAGTTAAAACTTGGGAACTGCCTGCTCTCTTTGCAGCAGGAAATGTTCATGTTCCCGTTTTTTGCTTTAAGTTTTGTCTGGTCTGTTAAAAGAACAAATGACGGGCAAATGTATGAAAATATTTGAATCATGCAAATAAGTCCAAAAATATCATACTGATATCTAATCGATTGTAAGTGATTTCAAAGGCTGTTCGAAAATTACAGTTTTGTGATGATTGCCCTGTCACTGCTTTATTTTTTTCGTCACTAATGGTAACAGGCTGCCTGCCATAAACGACATGTACTCCGGCAAGAGTTTCTCCAGTGCGAATATCCGATATGGTTCCGCTTACGCTTGGCTCTTTCCGAGCTTTGACCGGAAATGATAAGTAAGACCGCGATAATGCTACGGATCATTTTGCACTGAATGTCATCTCAATGGTGATAGGCGGTCCGGTAAGGTTATTGGGGTCGGGAAAGCTTCCCTGCAGGCTCAGTGATGTTGAAGTGAGTTCAACGATGGTAAGGGTGATCGATATTGGAAGCGCCGTGGTTGTGATTACAAGCTTTTCTTCAGAAGCAGCAAAGGTCCATTCTCCCGAATATGTCCCAAAGGTACCGCTCCCGTCTACATTGAATCTCATCTCCCCGGAAAAACCTTCAAGAATTCCGCCCGGCCCTGTGGCATCAACTCCATTGGCCTTCAGGCTGACAGGAGTCCAGGTAGCCTCGGTCAGGAATTTAAACCTTTCCGATTCATCATCCTTACATGAATATGCTATAACCAGGGTGGCAATAATCAGAAATAATGCAACTTTCTTCATAACTTTGAGTTTTAAGTTTCTTTTCAGGCTCAAAGTTACGAAAAGATTCGAGCTCTTGTCCAATGTTATGATACAGGCTTTCCCGGCCTACAGATACAAACTACAGAATCAGAGTTCCCTGATCTTAATGTTTTTGAACCACACCCTGTCGCCGTGATCCTGTAAAAGTATCCTTCCTTCTTCGGCTTCACCGAATCCTTTAAACCTGCTGAATTTGCTTGCTGCCACAAGTTCCCTCCATGAATCGGAGCCTCTTTCATATTCAACGGTCATGAATCCGTTGAGCCAGTGCTGTACCTTATTGCCGTTTACAATAATGACTGCCCTGCTCCACTGGCCGAAACCATTGTCCCTCTTGTTCTTCGGGGCTATCAGGTCATACAGCCCGGCAAGGGTCCTGTTGCCTGCAATGCCCATTTTTGCATCGGGGTGATTGCGGTCATCGAGAATCTGGTACTCACAGCCTATTGAAGCCATAGCTCCTTTATCCCTTTCGATGTCGATGAAGTACTTAATGCCGCTGTTCCCGCCTTCAACATATTTGAAGTCGACCGATAATTCAAAGTTCCTGAACTTCTCCGTGGTCACAATGTCACCACCACCTCCCGGCTGTTTAGCTTCGGGATTGAAAGTCAGAGTTCCGTCAACTATCTCCCATCCGTTTTCCGGGAACTTCCCGCTTTTGGCATTTATCCAGCCGTCTGTTGTCTTGCCGTCGAAAAGAAGCTTCCAGCCTTCTTCTGCCTCACGTTCGGAAAGTACATTGCTGAGATAGTTTACCTGGGGTATTTCCTTTGTCTCAGGCTTCCTGTATTTTTCAAGTTCCTCGGTCATTATCCTGATATTTCTCCATTTAACCTCCAGTCCGGCCCTTGTGGAATCATTCCCGATAGAGTGTACCTGCAGCGCTATGAGTCCCGACGGAGTCATGTCATCCAGAAGATCGGCACAGGGTACGCCGTTTACCCAGGTCCTTATCGAATTGCCGATAGCTTCAACCCTGTAATGGTTCCATTCACCCACCTTCAGGGCTTTCTGGCCCATGGGATTTTTGTCAAGAGTGTAAAGCCAGCCTCTCCGTGCTTCATCATAAATTCCTCCCGACCATGCACGGGGCGACGGATCCAACTCAACCTGATATCCGTGAACCCTGCCGTTCTGGTAATCAGGCCTGCTTTCGCTCCTGAACTGGACACCCGAGTTCATCTGAGGATCGAACCAGGTTTCAAATTCTAGGATAAAATCACCGTATTTTTCTTTCGTACATAGAAATGAATTGGGTGAAGCAGTGACAGTGGTGCCGATTACAACTCCATCCTCAAGCTTGTAGGGCGCCGTACCGTTAAGCTGCTCCCATGCTGATAAATCTTTCTTTATCAGATTGATCCATGGTTCTTTTTCTGAACATGCCGTTAAGAGGCATAGCATCAAAATCGCGGTAATAAGGCCTGATTTCTTCATATTTTAAGTAGTTTTATAGGTTTCGAAAGAGTAAAGATATTCAAAAAGAATCGGAAAGACGACTTTTCCTGTAATCCATTTTTTATTACTTTAGCTGTTCTGTACGGAAAACACTAAATTCTATAATATGATGAAAAAAATTTTCCTCCTCCAGACGATCCTGATCATGTTCCTGGCATGGTCGTGTACAGAGAATAAAAACAATCAGGAACTGAAGCCGGGAACGCCCGCTTCGGTTCAGGTATCGGCCGAAAGGCTGAACAGGATCGACTCGATGATCATTCAAAGTATTGAAGACAAATGGATTGCCGGAGCCGTCGGATTCATTGCACGCGACGGCAAAATTATTTATAACAGGGCATTCGGCGAAAGCGACCTTGAGAACGGAACGCCGATGCAGACCGATGCAATCTTCAGGATAGCATCGCAGACAAAGGCAATTGCAAGCATCGGGCTTATGATGCTTTTCGAGGAAGGAAAATTTCTCCTCGACGACCCCGTCTCAAAATACATTCCCGAGTTCGCCAATCCTCAGGTTATTGATAAATATAATCCGGCCGACACCAGCTTTACAACGGTTCCTGCCAGTCGGGAAATAACGATACGGGATCTTTTTACCCATACATCGGGCATTGACTACGCGCTAATCGGTTCGCCGATGATGAATGCCGTTTATTCAAAGGCCGGTATCATGGGAGGCTTCGGCAACGACAGGATAACGATAGGAGACGATATCAGGCTGCTTGGGAAACAGCCCCTGGTCCACCAGCCCGGCGAAAGATTCACTTACGGACTGAACGTGGATGTGATAGGATACCTTGTTGAGATCCTTTCAGGTCAGAAGCTTGATCAGTTCCTGAAAACAAGGCTCTTCGATCCCCTGGGAATGGAAGACACCTGGTTCTACCTGCCTGAAGATAAACATCAGAGACTTGTAAAGGTAAACACGGAAGACCAGAACCGCACGGTAGTTCCAATGCCGGATCAGGAGATTGTCAACTATCCTCTGACAAATGGTGTTTATTTCTCAGGAGGAGCCGGACTCAGCTCCACCACAAAGGATTATGCCATTTTCCTCCAGATGCTTCTCAACAAGGGTGTGTACAAGGGGAAAAGGCTTCTTGCAAGCCGCACGGTCGAACTTATCACATCGAACCAGATCGGTGACCTGAATGTCGGGAAGGATAAATTCGGACTGGGCTTCGAGATAACCACCGAAGCAGGTCAGGCTGTACTGGGTATTTCCGAAGGTTCCTTTGCATGGGGAGGCTATTTCGGAACCACTTACTGGGCCGATCCCGAAGAAAGGCTTGTCTGTCTGCTATTTATGCAACAGGTACCTCTTAGCCACGGTGAGATACAAAACAAGTTCAAGGCAATGGTTTACCAGGCCCTGGACGACTAGGGATACTCATGTCAGTATAGTATAATTTGATTATACGCTGAATATCACCTGGTTTTCTTAAGAGGAGTGAGCGTTACCGGACCCGGAAGGCCTGATTCAACAACTTTCCAGGCCGAAGCATCGAATACCCCGTTCCTGTTGTTTTCTTTAAGACGGGCTGCCATGTTAATATTGTAGAATTTCTTCCACGGTATGCCATTCCTGTCCATCCATGCTATCCTGTTCGCCATCAGGTTAGAGACTTCTATCACAAGGGAATTATTAGCTTTCAACTGCTTTTTGCCGAGGATATAGCTAAACCCGGGACCCGGAAGAACTGCAAGCTTTTTACCGTTGAGCGTGACATTTGCACTATGCAATACTTCTCCCAGATCAAGCAGCCAGGCATCTCCTTTCCCGACCGGCTTTTTGAAGTCAACACTATATCGCGTTGTTCCTGAGAAATTCTGATATTCTTCGCCTTCAAAACTTGTCCAGGTTGCCGGACCGGCACTTTCAACAGGACGCGGAAGTACGGGCCCGCCTTCAATGAATTCAACCTTCCACGTGCCTGCCACAGGGGATGGTGAGTTTACGGGATCGTAAAACTGGTATGGCTTGCCTTTCTGCTCATTCTCATATATTTGCAGCAGCAGCGATTCATCCGGATCAAGTCTTAAATAAACTTCCATGCTTCCGCCTCGCGACAGCCTGCTTTTTGCGAGTCCCATCCTGGCGTCTGCCGGATTGAATATGGCCGCCGACCTGCCCGCGGACTGAAGCGAAACCCATCCGTCAAATGACTTGTCGCCGCGATTGGTTATAAAATAAACGGTTCCATTGAGGTTCTGCCGCCTTACAAAGGCAAGTCCGTGATCGCTCATGTTTTCACGCGGAATACCGGCAAATGTGAGCAGCTGCTCCAGATTACTTCCTGAAAGAAGTGATCCCTTGCCGTAGCTACATTTCATCACCCTCGGATTGTTTGAAGGGGAAAAGTGTATCCCCGATCTGAGACTTTCAAAAAAGGCCGTCTTCTCTTCCGCGTCAGCCCATCCGGATATGTTCTCAGGCAGATCGCCCAGGAATATTACTTTCACTCCTTCATTCGCGAGGCGCAGGATATGTGAAAAGGTTTCAACAGGTATGTATTTGCAGCCCGGAACCACAAGAGTGCCATATACGTTTCCCGCCGTATGCAGAAGTCCGTCAAGTGACATGGTGTTGACAAGCTGAAGATCTGAGATATAGTCAAATCCGTAACCTTTCTTTATCATTTCATCGGCTGCCGTCTTGAAGGGTGTGCCGTTGAAGGCCGGACTGATAGCGTCAAAATGCTCCAGCAGGCCTCTTCCATAATCGGCATACCTGTCGAAAACCGGGAAATACAGCAGTACGTCGTTGTCGGCCATTCCCTGCTGAAGGAAGGACTGCACTCTTGAAATATATTTGTTGAGGCCGCTGAAATCTCTCCACAGGGGATTCGCGGGTGTAAGCTCCACTGCCGCGTAAAACAGAAATCCCGGCCAGGGCTCGTCCTGAGGTGAAAAACAGGTACCGTGATAGAAAACATGGTTTATCCCGGCAAGGAAAAACAGGTCAACAGCCTTCCTTATATCGCCGAGTGACGACAGGAAATGTTCATCCAGCCAGGTGGCTGCCTCACAGGATGCATACTTTTTCCCTGTAACATTGGCTGCCGATGAGGCAAATTTCAGCCGGGTCAGTTCGTTGCCCTCCGTCTCGGGTATGTCGGTCGCGGCATAAAGGTCAAGAATGTTTCCGGGCGATCCATGAGCCTGGTTCCGGGTCGTTTTTCCCTGCCGGTGAGCCCATTCCGTCCAGCGGGTGGTGAACTTCTCCAGTATGAGGTCCGAGATTGTCTGACGGTAATCGGAAAGAACTCTTTCGTTCTTCTCAGTCTCATCTTTCTGAAAAAGCGCCGGAAGGTGATCCCTGAGGTCGTATCCTCTCCTCAGAATGAATTCGCTGAAGAGATCATTAGTCCAGTCGGCCTGACCTGACGCGTCGTCGACTTCATAAGAATCGTTGAAATATCCTCTTAGCGACCTGATGTCATAATCCTTGAAAATGGAATCGAAATGCTTCAGGTAATTGTCTATGGCCGGCCCCGAAAAATGATCTATGACATCTCCTTCTCCACCCGGACCGGCACGCTCAACCATTTTTCCGTGCCAGCCCTGGAAGACTCCGTAAAGCGTCCACTTTCCCGGGGGCGCTGTCCAGACCAGCTTTCCTTCAGGTGTTACATTGCCGGTAAGATCTGCTATCCGACCGCTGTCGGAGTATGCCATCAGCGCTATCAGTGGAAGCGGTTTTTCAAACCTGATCTGATCGAGGGCATAAAGCTGGAGATTATCGTTTTCTGCAATGGGATCCTTTAGCCTGGTTATATCCGGTCTTTCGCCAACAGGCCTTACAAGCGGCTGCTGGATGAATTCAATCTTTTCCTTAAGCGAATCGCCTCCTGACAGGGTCCAGATCCTGTAATTGATATTCTTGCAGGCATCGGCAGGCTTTACCCAGGGACCTCCGAAAGGCCATCCGGACGCGTTTGCCAGATCAATGCCGAGTCCAAGGCGTTCTCCCTCTGCCAGTACATGGGTGAACATGTCCATCCATCGGGGCGAGAGATAATTGATGAACTTGTCTTCCTGTCCCTTCACTCCATAGATAACAGCTATCTCCAGGCCTCCCAGACCGGCATCGCGGTATTTTTCCATCGCGGCTGTCAGACCGGGCTTTGTTACAATGCTGCCCGGCCACCACCAGCGTGTCCAGGGCTTGTTTTCCCCGATCAGCTCAGGCCAGGCCGGCTGCTGGGCCGGTAATGCCTGCGATACCAAAAGAATTAAAAAAATAAAAGTCTTCTTCATGTTGAGGATTTGAGGACGGGATTTTTTGAATTTTGAATTTTGAATTATGAATTTTGAATAGTGGATTGTGATAAGGAGATTATACTTTAAGGAAGATTTTCTTTTTGTACAGGAAGTACAGAAAGACCCAGCCGACTGTTGTGATTCCTATTCCGTTGATTACCGGTGTCCATATTTCCGGGAGCACTTCGACAAAACCGCCGAAAAAGAATTCTGTTGCCCATTTGAAGTTTATCATTCTTCTGGCAAGGTATATCGTGATCGGATTCATCCCGATGACCACGAAGAAGAAAGCCCATTTCCTGAAGTTCCAGACATCGATTATCAGGTAGAACACGGCAAAGAGCAGCATGCTTAGTCCGCCCACGTAGAGAACGAATGAGCTGCTCCAGATGTTTTTGTTTATCGGGAAGGCAAGGTGCCAGATCCTGCCAAGAATCATAAGTGCCGCGGCTGCCCCAATGAGATAAAGAACCTTTTTTATCTTCCTGTTGCTCAGGTAATCCGATTTCATGAATTCCCCGGTGAACATCCCCAGCAGCGCGGTTCCTATTGCCGGGATGGTGCTGAACAGCCCTTCGGGATCATGGTTGCCCAGATAGAGTCTGCCGGGCATCAGCATCCTGTCGACATAGCTGGCAAAATTGCCGGTCTGGGAGAAAGGATCGGTCGATCCCAGGTCGTGAGCCGGGAACAGAAGAAGCAGCAACCAGTATCCTATGAGGATAGCCCAGAACCAGACTATTCTCCAGCTTAACTTTGTATTCATGAATATAAGTGCGGCAAACATCCACGCGAGACCAATCCTGCCGAGAACGCTTCCGTAACGTAGTTCGCCAAAGTTGAACCGCACACCGTTGTTGTAAAGGATGCCCAGAAAAACCAGTATAAGTCCGCGGAAGATCACATGCCTGTAAATGGCAGCACGCGGTTCATTGGCGGCCATTCGCTTTGCCAGCGAAAAAGGAAAAGAGATACCGGCAATGAAAAGGAAGAGGGGAAAGATCATGTCATAAAATTGGAAACCATGCCACTCAACATGTTTAAGCTGTGTCGCCCACCATTTAAGAACGGGCCATCCGGTCAGGGTTGCAAGACCGGTAAAGATTGTTTCACCGCCCATTATCCAGAACATGTCAAAACCCCGAAGGGCATCAAGGGAATAGAGGCGTTTCGATTTGAGGTCTTTTTCCATTTAACTTGTAGTTTTCAAATTGCTTCTTTCAAAGATATATTAATAAATCACTGGATATGCCTGTGTTTTGACATATTATCCGAAAGAATCAGAACAAAGACCGGCAGTTTTTCCGGTTTAAAGTCGTGAAACCCACATGATTGAATTCAAGCATAAACACGTAATGAATATAATTTTCAATCATGTGCGGTTCCCCCGCTTGAGCGGGGCAGGCTATTATACCGCTAAAATCAAAATTATATATATGATGAATGTAAAAAAAGGAAGCTTATATTAGCCAAACTGTGTTCTAATTGTTTTACATTTACCTGATATTAACTTCGTATCATCAAACCTTACATTTACATATTATGACAACACGCAGAGAATTCATTCAAAAGACAGCTCTAGGGGCAGCAGGTCTGACACTGGGAGCAAGAAGTTATTCCCGGGTAATGGGAGCAAATGACAGGATCAGGGTTGGAATTGTCGGATATTCCGACAGGTTCAAGGGTTCTCTTTCTCCCGCATTCCTTTCGCTCGCGAAGGAACTGAATTTTGAATTCACGGCTATTTCCGATCTGTGGAACAAGCGCAGGGAGGAAGCCGAAGCATTCTACAAGGCAATGGGAATAAAGCTCCGCATTGCAAGAAACAATGAGGAATTATACTCCGGAAACGACACTGATGCGGTCATTATCAGCACCGCTGACTTCCAGCACGCGCTTCATTGTGCCGAGGCTGTTGAGGCAGGCAGGGATGCCTATGTCGAAAAGCCGTTTGCCGAAACCATGGCCGACGCCAGAGTTGCACTCAAGGCAGTGCAGAAGACGGGCAAAATCGTACAGATAGGCTCGCAGAGAAGAAGCGCTGCCAACTACATTGCAGCAAACGAGTATATCAACTCCGGCAAATTCGGAAAGATAGTGATGGTGGAAATGACCTGGAACGTGAATCAGCCCGGAAGATGGAGAAGACCAAATGTTGTTCCTCTTCTTAAAGAAGCCGACACCGACTGGAAACGTTATCAGATGAACCGTCCCCCGGCCGCCTTCGATCCAAGAAAGTATCTCGAATTCAGGCTCTTCTGGCCTTATTCGTCGGGTATTCCCGGCCAGTGGATGGCTCACCAGATCGATACGGTTCACTGGTTTACAAAACTGGCACACCCGAGAAGCGTTGCAGCAAACGGGGGCATCTACCTGTGGAAGGACGGCCGCACAAACTTCGATACCATGACTGCAGTCTTCGACTATGGAGATCCCGCTGACCCCGACTCGGGATTCCAGGTTGTTTATTCCTCGAGATTCACAAACAGCGCTGGAGGCACCAAGGAACTTTATTATTCAAACGGTGGTATGATGAACCTCGATACAAACAAGATAACTCCCGATGGCGGACTCAGGGCAAGGGAAGCTAATGCAATGAACCTGAAAGAGAACCTTCTTGAACCCTTTGAACTTCCTTCACTGACGATTGAAACCGCGGCCAATACGGGCAGCGATCCCATGACTATCGCCCACGTGCGCAACTGGATGGAATGCGTACGCAGCCGCGAAAAACCCAACGCCGATGTAGTTGCCGGATACAACCATTCCATAGCAAACATAATGTGTACAGCCTGCCTGAGAACAGGGGAGAAGGCTACTTTCGATGAAAAAACTCAGGAGGTTATGGCTGGAGGTAAAGTGTTTCAGTATTAATTGAATGCTAATGAAAGAAACAATTAAGAAATCAAATATCAGGTGTCTGCCGGTAACATTCTTTCTGGTTACGGCACTGATCATTGCCACAACTGCCGGAGTTGTTGCCCAGGCTCCGGCAGAAAAGGGAGTACGCTTTGAAATGGTGAATGACCAGAATAAAGTGGATATCTTTATTAACGGATCTCTTTTTTCCTCGTACCGCTATCCGGCCGACCTTGAAAAACCTTTCCTCTATCCTGTTATCGCACCGAACGGTTCAGTGCTGACAAGAGGATACCCGCTTGAACCAAGAAAGGGTGAGCGGATTGACCACCCTCACCAAATTGGATTGTGGTTCAACCACGGGAGTATCAACGGGCTCGATTTCTGGAACAATTCATCGGCAATTCCTGCTGACAAAAAGGATTCGTACGGTCATATCGTTGTCAGGGAATTCGTAAAGACAGCCAACGGGAAAAAAGGGGTACTGGAAGTAGTCTGCGAATGGAAGGATAACAGGGGCAATACAGTCCTCCTTGAGAACGTCCGCTACATCTTCTCGGGTGACGCGAATTCGAGGACCATGGACCATGTATCAACCCTGACAGCCGTGAACGGGCCGGTGACAATAGTTGACAACAAGGAGGGGCTGTTTGCCATAAGAGTCGACCGGGCCTTTGAAATGCCGAGCAACGAGGCGCTGGTGTTCACCGACGACAAGGGAAACCCGACAACTGTAAAGGCCACCGACAACACGGGCGTCACCGGGATGTATACTTCGAGCCAGGGACTTAAGGGTGATGATGTGTGGGGGACCAGAAACAACTGGGTATTGCTTTCCGGAAACAGTAATAATACCGTTGTGACCTTTGGAATATTCGACCACCCCGACAATCCCGGCTATCCGGCTTATGCCCATGCCAGGGGATATGGCCTCTTTTCGGTCAATAACCTTGGACAGAATTCCTATGATCCCAAACAGGAGAAGGTGGAATGGAAACTTGCCAGGGGAGAATCACTGACGCTCCGTCACAGGTTTTATGTAAAATCCGGGTCCGAAATGACAGCCAGGGAGGCGGATAAAATATTTAAAAAGTTTTCGAAGTTGTATTAACCCAGCGAACCCCGGAAGGGGAGCTAAAACCTACACAGATGAGAAAAAGTAATTTGTCCGGTATAGGATTGGCCATTATGGCTTTACTGTTGTTTGTTTCTTTTTCTGAAACATCATTTGCCGCCCCGCCGGAAAAACAGATGTTCTACGAACTGAAGATCTACAGGCTGAAGGATCCGGCAAAGAATGCAGTTTTCGACAGGTACCTGAAGGATGCCTACATTCCTGCAATGCACAGGGCAGGAATTCCCGCCGTGGGGGTTTTCAAGCCGGTAGAAACCGATACTGCTTACGGTAAGATGGTGTATGTATTCGTTCCTTATAAAACCATGGATGAATTCGACCGGGTGCTGACCTTTCTTGAAAATGACGCCGTGTACAATGAAGCCGGAAAGGAGTTTCTTGCCGCACCCTACAACGATCCGCCATTTGCCAGGTACGAGAGCATCCTGATGAAGGCATTTGCCTTTATGCCGCAGTTCAGGGCTCCGTCGTTTTCAACTCCCAGGTCGGAAAGGATTTATGAACTCAGGTCATATGGAAGCTGGACAGAAGATCTGGCTACAAGGAAAATCCATATGTTCAACGAGGGAGGCGAGATGGCGATATTCGAGAAGATCGGATCGAATGCCGTTTTCTACGGCCAGGTTATTATCGGCAGTCAAAGACCACGACTGATGTATATGACCACTTATGAAAACCTTCAGTCGCAGAAAGATCACTGGGCTGCCTTCTCGAAACACCCCGACTGGGTCAGTCTGAGAGATAAAAAGGAATATGCCAACACGGTCATCAAAGCGATTCCTTACCTTCTTCACCCTACGGATTATTCTGATTTTTAGAGGATCACAATAAAAAACGGCGTGATCGCGGATTGATATGCTTCTGCTTCCGGATCACGCCGTTTTATTATATCCGCTTTCCTGCCAGGATAAATCAGTCAGGAAAATCCAGCCCTGATATTGCCGTGGCTATTTCTTCATCGGTCATTTCATGATCGGGAAGATTGTTTTCGTAGTATTTCTCATAGGCTGAAATATCAAAATGGCCGTGACCGCTGAGGTTGAAGAGGATTGTCTTCGGTGTTCCTTCAATGTCGGCCTTGCGGGTTTCGTCGAGAGCTCCTGCAATGGCATATGATGATTCGGGAGCTGGCAGAATACCTTCTGTTTTTGCGAACAGGATAGCGCCCTCAAAGCATTCCCTCTGCATCTTGGCCTTTGCCTCCACAAGACCGTCCTTCTTGAGCTGGCTTATAAGAGTTCCGGCTCCATGATAGCGAAGTCCTCCTGCATGTATCTTAGCAGGGATATAGTTATGCCCGAGGGTGTACATCGGGAGCAGCGGGGTGAATCCTGATGAATCGCCGAAGTCGTACATGAATTTTCCCTTTGTGAGTTTCGGACAGGAAGAAGGTTCAACAGCAAGAAGACGTGTCTTTTTGCCATTGACAAGGTTTTCCCTCAGGAAAGGGAATGCTATCCCGGAGAAGTTAGATCCGCCTCCCAGGCAACCAATGACAACATCAGGATAATCATCGGTTTTTGACATCTGGATCAGCGCCTCCTGTCCGATAATGGTCTGATGGAGTATAACATGGTTCAGGACACTTCCAAGGGCATACTTTGTGTATGGATCCTGGACGGCAATCTCCATTGCTTCGGATATTGCTATCCCAAGGCTTCCGGGGGAATCGGGATTCGACTCAAGGACTTTTCTTCCCGCATCGGTCAGATTGCTTGGAGAGGGAATAACCCTGGCGTTATAGGAATTCATCATGATCTTCCGGCCCGGCTTCTGGTTGTAACTGACCTTGACCATGAACACCAGCAATTCGAGCCCGAAATAGTTGCAGGCGTAACTCATGGCACATCCCCACTGACCGGCCCCGGTCTCGGTCGTGATCCTCTTGATGCCCTCCTTCTTGTTGTAATATGCCTGGGCAATTGCAGTATTCGCCTTGTGGGAACCTGAATAGTTTCCTCCTTCGTATTTGTAGTAAATCTTGCTTTTCGTGCCCAGAGCCTTTTCCAGGTTATAAGCCCTGAAGATG
Source organism: Bacteroidales bacterium (assembly GCA_012519515.1). Classification (GTDB taxonomy): domain Bacteria; phylum Bacteroidota; class Bacteroidia; order Bacteroidales; family VadinHA17; genus LD21. The sequence goes on from JAAYQC010000049.1 coordinate 15,359, forward strand.
GGGGAGGGGCGGTAGGTTTTGTAAAGTTCCAGAACCTCATCAGGAATATCAATGTACCTTTCGGTGGTGACTTCCTGTTTGATAAGCTCCATGGGGAAAACGGCAGCCAGGGCTTCGGGCTTTATCGGCTGACGCGTCGCGGGATCAAGCGGCGGCAAGGGCTTGTTCGGCATATCGGCAGCAATGTTATACCATTGACGAGGCATTTCTTTCTCGCTTAGCAGAATTTTTGAGATCTTTTTCATCATTTTAGTTATTTAGTGGTTAATAAAAATCTTCAAACAAAAAAGGCATGCTGTGAACAGCATGCCTTTACGGAAAATATCCTTCGGATTATATAACGGCCTTATTCACAGCTTAAAACTTCAAGCTGCGCCAGGACCAGATATATAATGCACTAAATATCATGGCATCAAAAATAAACAAAAATTCAATTCTCAAAGCAAAAAACAGGAAAAAATTATGATTTGCTGTTTTTTTAAAATTTCAGCTTAATTTGTTTTACCCACCCCTACCATTAGAGGATTCCTGCCCTGCGCCCTGTGCCCTGCGCCC
>JAAYQC010000050.1 GCA_012519515.1 Bacteroidales bacterium
GTATCCGGTCAGGTTGTTGATGGCCAGGCTTACCCGGGTCGCGGCTTTCCGGTTAATCCGGGTGATATTGTTATTACCGAGATCATGGTCGATCCGACACCGGTCGTGGCACTTCCGGCAAAGGAGTACCTGGAACTGCATAACCGCGGCAGTGATACTGTCTGCCTGAAAGGCTGGCGCCTGTCCGACGGCAAATCAAACAGCCTATTCCCTGATGTGAGCATCATGCCCGGGGGCTGGCTGATAGTTTGTCCGGTGGCAGATACGGCTTTGTTTTCAGCTTACGGTCTCACGGCAGGACTGAGATCATTTCCCGCGCTTACTAATGAAGGGAAAACCATTTTTATAAGAGATGAGAGTCTTAAGCTTATTCATGGAGTGAAATACACTTCTGACTGGTACGGGAATGTTCTGAAATCGAATGGCGGATGGTCGCTCGAGATGGTCGATGTCGCTTATCCCTTTCATGAAGAGGGCAACTGGAAGGCATCCGTTTCTCCATCAGGCGGAACGCCCGGAGCCAGGAATTCAGTGGCGGGAATAAATCGCGACACCTTCTTTCAGGGGATAGAAAGTGTCTTCCCTGTCGACAGCCTGACAGTGGAATTAAGGTTTTCCGAATCTGTGTCGGATCTGTGCAATATGAAGGAGAGCATTTCGATCGACGGAACGGTGATCAGCGCCATTGCCGCCAACGATCCGCTTTTCATGAGCTTCAGCCTGTCGCTTGGCGAAGCTCTCGTGAAGAAGAAAGTTTATACACTCAGGGCAGGAAGGGAGGTGAGAGATTTTGCCGGGAACGGGATGATTGTTAATGAATTCAGATTCGGTCTGCCTGAGTTTGCCCGTAGCGGGGATGTCCTTTTCAATGAACTTCTGTTCAATCCCTGGCCCGGCGAACCTGATTTCGCGGAGTTTTACAATTGCTCCGAAAAGATCATAAATCTTAGTGATCTCTTTTTGTTTTCTGTCAGGGATGAAAGCTCCGACACATCGTCGCTCGTTCCCGTTTCCGCGGAAAATCACTGCCTTTTACCACGTTATAACATTGTTATAACGTCATCAAAAAGCATTCTGGAAGAGAGGTTTACATCATCTGTGCCGGAAAATATAACAGAGGTTTCAAGTCTTCCTTCCATGCCTGACGCGGGAGGTCACCTGGTTCTTGTACACCGTTTTCTGGAAAAGATCGATGAGGTATATTATGACGAGAAGATGCATTTCCCCCTTCTCGGAGGTTTTGAGGGAATCTCTCTCGAGAAGGTTAATCCATGCGCTCCATCGATCGACAGGTCTCAGTGGCATTCTGCTTCGGAAACCTCGGGGTGGGGGACACCAGGGGCTCCCAATTCCGTAATGCTGGAGGATCAGGGCAGTGATGAGTCCGTGATTTTTTCATCGACAAAAATAACACCCGACAACGACGGCAATGAAGACCTTCTGCTCATAGACCTGAACCTGAAAAATCCGGAAAGCGTGGTATCCATTATCATTTTTGATGAAGCCGGCCGTTTTGTAAGCAAGCTTGGCGACAATCTGCTTGCCGGTCCGGCGGCTTCAGTGGTATGGGACGGAACCGGATCTGACGGAAGGCTTCTGGAAACCGGGATCTACGTGTTCCTGATCACTTCTTTCGACAGGACGGGAAAGACGGGGAGGTGGAAAAAGGTATGCACTGTTATAAGATAATGGGTCTTGCAGGTCTTGCAGGTCTTGCAAGTCGTGCAGGTCCTTAGTCGCTTTGTTTTCGCAAAAGCCACCCCCAAACCCCTATAGGGATTTAGTTCGCTGGATCATAGCTATTTACTTGATGACTTTTATGATATAAGGAGCCTCAAATAAGACTTTGAATCGATAACTTGAAACTAAAAGTGTACGAATAATCTCCATACCTATACCCTACATTATCAGCTCTTTAGCCTCCCTTGGGGGGTTGGGGGGTAAAGCACAGAGCACAGGGCGCAGAGCACCTACAGCTCCGAAATCAGTTCCGTCATTATTGTGGTCATTTTGCCTTCGGCTTTTTCAGCTTCACGCTGGACCATCTCGTGAGTGATGTATTCGATCTTTCCTTCCACTCCCAGGTCGCTGATGATGCTTACTCCGAAAACAGTCAATCCCATGTGCCTCGCGGCTATAACCTCGGTTACGGTTGACATGCCCACCGCGTCGGCGCCGATTATCCTGAAGTACTTGTACTCTGCAGGTGTCTCGAATGTCGGTCCGGTGGTGCCGAGGTACACGCCCTTCCTTACCGTTATGTTATTCCTGGAAGCTATCTTCTCAGCCTTTTCGATGAGATTCAGGTCGTAAGGATGACTCATGTCGGGGAACCGGGGACCGATCCTGTCGTCGTTTCTACCGATCAATGGGTTGGGTATAAGGTTTATATGGTCCCGGATGATCATAATGTCGCCTATATGGAAATCGGGATTCACTCCACCGGAGGCATTTGAAAGGAAGAGATATTTGATACCCAGGTATTTCATTACCCTTATCGGGAAAACTATCTGTTCGGGCTGATAGCCTTCATAAAAGTGAAACCTGCCTTTCATGGCGACGATTTTCTTCCCGCCGAACTCGCCGAAAATAAGTTTACCTGCATGTCCTTCGACTGTCGATACCGGGAAGTTAGGAATATCCTTATAGTCGATTTCCCTGATGGTTTTTATATGTGTTGTCAGTCCGCCAAGACCTGTACCGAGGATCACACCGGCTTCCGGATCAATTATCCCTTTCTGTCGCAGGAATCCTGCAGTTTCATTTATTTTTTCGAGCATATTCAATTATCACTTTATCAAATTCGCACTTATTGTCGTTCAGAAAACTGACTCCTGCAGGAATGAAGTACAGAGTCTTTTTCAGTGAGTCGTCAATATAACTAATTTCCCTCAACCTGACCGCATCTTTCTCCGTTGTGATTATAATTTTTGAGCTAAGTGAGACACTTTCAAAGGCTTTACTGATTTTTTCCAGATCTCTCCGGGTAAAGCTATGATGGTCGGGGAAGCGGAGATGCCTGATTACGGCAAAGTATTTCCCGAGGTGATTTATCAGCGGCCTGGGCGATGCAATACCGGTTAGGGCAACTGCAGCCCGTTCATTCCTTTCTTTTTCGGTGGGAAGATCCATGGGGTGAGCATATTCTTCAAAAACCGGTTGAAGCGTGCCATAGGAAATTGTTGAAAAGAAGATCTTCTGATCTTTTGCTGTACGAAGCTCGTTTGAGATCGCGATTCTTTCAGATTCTGAAATGTCAGCCGGTGTTTTTGTGACAATGATCGTGCCGGCTCTTTTTCTTTGGGAGGCCTGTTCCCGGAGTCTGCCATACGGAAGGAGGCTGTCTCTTGTCATCAGCCGGCTATAATCGGTGAGCAGGATTGAAAGTCCCGGTCTAAGCCTTCTGTGCTGGAATCCGTCGTCGAGAATAATTACATCTGTATCGGGATAATCCCTGAGGATGGTTTTTATACCCTTGATCCGGTCACTGTCGACTGCCACGATGGTACCGGGGAATTTGCGTGATATCTGGAGAGCTTCGTCACCTGAATCAGCAGCGCCGGATGATGGAGTTACATATCTGAAACCGGATGTTTTCCTCATGTAGCCCCTGCTGAGAAGCGCCGTGCGGAATTCCCTGCCGAGAAGTGAGATAATGTATTCGGCATGAGGTGTTTTTCCGGTTCCTCCCACGGTTATGTTTCCTATGCATATAACGGGAATCCCGAACTCCTCCGAAGGGATAATACCTTTATCGTAGAGGAAGTTTCGTATCCCTGTCACCATCCGGAACAGCAGTGAGAACGGCCACAGGAGAGGATTTTTTCCGGCTGCCATTTATTAGTGTAGCTCTATGTAATATGGTAATCTGGCCTGTATTCCCGAAAAGTCGCGGATTTCTCTGAGATCGTCGAAGATACGTTCAAACTCGCCGAGTTCGTTTTTCAGGATTCTGTTTTTGATTTCGGCGCCAAACTGGGAAATCATTTTAAGAAAAGGATCTTCCGACACTGGCAGTTCCCTGAGCGACCAGGCTTCCAGTCCGGCCAGGCGGCCTGCTTCGGCCACGGCGTCGGTCAATCCGCCGAAACTATCAACAAGTCCGATCCTCATCGCGTCGGAGCCGCTCCACACCCTTCCCTGGGCAATGCTGTCGACTTCGTTGAAAGTCATCTTCCTTCCGGCCGACACTTTGTTCACAAAATCACTGTATATTACTTCTATAGATCTCTGCATTGCTTCTTTTTCAACAGTATTCATCGACCGGTACACTGATGGGAAGTCGGAATTGGAGTTGGTCTCAACAGTCTCGTAGGTCACTCCCAGTTTCTGTTCCATCAGTTTTCCGGTGTTTGGGATCAGTCCGAACACTCCAATAGAACCGGTGATGGTTGTCGGGCTCGCCATTACCTTTGTGCCGGGTGCGGCAATGAAATACCCTCCCGAAGCTGCATAGTTTCCCATTGAGATAACCACGGGCTTATCCTTTGCTGCCAGTTCGAGTTCCCTCCATATCATGTCAGATGCAATGGCACTTCCCCCGCGGCTGTTGACCCTGAGCACGATAGCCTTCACCGTGCTGTCCTTTCTTTCTTTTCTGATCACGTCCCTGAAAGCGTCGCCTCCGATATTGTTTTCATTTCCCTTTCCATTCACAATCGACCCTGATGCATAGACAACAGAGATCTTGTTCTTCTGGAAGGGAGTTTTCTTTGATTCGGGGACTTTTGTGTACTTATGCATCGGAACAAGGGCAATCTTGTCGTCGGGTGTAAGTCCGGAGCGGACCTTCAGGGTATCTATAAGCTGGTCGTGATACAGCAGTCCGTCAACAAGTCCGCTTTCAAAAGCTCCCTGTGCCACGTATCCGGTCAGGTTGTCGGCAATGCTGTTCAGCTTTTCGACGGGTATGCCGCGGTCGGCTGAAATATTGTTCAACACGTGCGACCATATTGATCCGACATATGTAAGAATCTGTTCCCTGTTTTCAGCGCTCAGTCTGTCGAGGATATAGGGTTCGACAGCTCCCTTGAATTTTCCGTGGCGTATTACCTGAACCTCTACTCCCAGTTTCTCGAGAGCTTTTTTATAGAACAGGATTTCTCCGCTCAATCCCTTGAAATCGACCGTTGAGGACGGATTAATGTAAATCTTGTCGGCCGCGGCTGAAAGGTAGTAGCCCTCCTGAATCATAAGGTAATCAGACCAGGCTATTACGAATTTCCCGCTCTCCCTGAATTTTTTGAGGCCATCCCTCAGTTCTTCGGTAGTTGCCCATCCCGGGGGAATCATTCCGTTTTCGATCAGCACACCCTTCACCTTATCGTCGGATGCGGCCTTTTTAAGGTTCTGAAGGATCTCATTCAGTCCCGGCGCCGGAGTGACGGTCATATTTATAATATCGATTCCCGAGTATGGATTTTTGCTTCCCTTGTCGGGGATGTTAACCCCGGCTTTCAGTACGAGTACTGAGTTATCGGTAATCGACGTCGTCTTTTCGCCCGACACCATCATCACGCTGAGGCTCGCGAGCATAACCACCATGAAAAGGATGGACACGATAATTATTCCTGTAATTGTAGCCAGGACGTATTTCAGAAAGTTTTTCATTTTAAGCCAGCTTTAATAAAATGAGTACCAAAGATATAAAAAATACATGGCGGATTGCCCGAATGACAGGCATAATTTTTAAATTTGGATTATAAGCGGCCGCTATGGAAGAAACAGTATTTCTCGGACTTGGGACCAACCTTGGCGACAGGGAGAACAATCTTTTGATGGCTGTGAATATGATCAGGGAAGAGATAGGCAGGGAGATCGATTGCTCTTCCGTTTATGAGACCGAGCCATGGGGTTTCCTCAGCGACAATCCTTTCCTTAACATGGTTGTCAGGGTCACAACCTCCCTGAAGCCACAGGAAGTGCTTGAGAAGACGCTTATGATAGAGGCCCGGCTTGGCAGGCGGAGGGGTGTCAGGAGATATGTATCGAGGACGATGGATATTGACATCCTCCTGTACGGCACGGATGTGATAAATAATGAAAATCTTGAAATCCCTCATCCCGGGATAGCCGTTCGCAGGTTTGTCCTTGAGCCTCTCCGCGAGCTGGCTCCGGAGATGATGCACCCGGTTCTGAAAGTCACTTTTTCAGAGCTTCTTATGAAGTGCAGGGACAAACGCGCTGTTTCCGCGAAGCATCCCTTTTCAGCAGGCTGAGCCTTCCTTTTTCTCAGATAAGTCCGTTGTCGGCGAAGCTGTAATAATCCTTTCCCGAGATAATTATATGGTCGAGCAGCTGGATATCCATTATGCTGCCGGCTTCCTTTATCTTTCCGGTGATCTTTGAATCGGCATCGCTGGGGTTCAGGTTGCCCGAAGGGTGGTTATGGCAGACGATGATAGCGGAGGCCAGGAATTCAACGGCTTTCTTCATTATTATCCTTACATCGGTCACGGTTCCGCTTATTCCTCCCTGGCTGAGCTTCATCCGGTCGATTACCCTGTTGGAGCGGTTGAGGAATAGTATCCAGAATTCTTCATGATGCAGGTCGGATAACAGAGGCTGGAAGATATCGGCTGCATCTTTCGAGCATCTTATTTGCCCGGCATCAGGAAGTTCGGCTATGTTTCTCCTTCTTCCGAGTTCGAGGGCGGCGCTTATGGTTACGGCTCTGGCCGGACCGATGCCCCTGAATTTAAGCAGATCGGAGATTGAGAGCTTACCGAGGGAGTTGAGGTTGTTGCTTACTGAGCTGAGCAGTTCTCTCCCCAGGTCGACGGCAGATTTCTTTCGGGTGCCTGAACTGATGAGTATTGCTAGCAGTTCGGCATCGCTCAGGGTGGATATACCTTTCCTGATCATTTTTTCCCTGGGCCTGTCCTCGACAGCCCAGTCGGTGATTTTTAGTGACATAACGAGACATATTTCCGGGAATAAAATTAGGAAAAGGAGGGAACACTAAAAAATAAAAATTGAATTTTGTTTTGCAGGAAAAAAGGCCTTAGGAGGAAGGGGATCGGTGTTGTTCAGGATAATGGGCCACCCGGAAAAGAAAACGCAAAAAAAAGGATCCGTTCCGGATCCCTCTGAAAGTTATCAAATTATCATGCTTATTCCAAACTGTTGACATGCTTCATTATGGACGACTTGAGGTTGGCAGCCTTGTTGGCATGAATTATATTCCTCTTTGCAAGCTTGTCGAGCATTGAATTGACTTTCGGCAGCAGGGTACCGGCTTCTTCCTTGTTTGATGTGTTACGGATTTTCTTCAGGGCATTTCGCATCGTTTTCGCGTAATACCTGTTGTTCAAATTCCTGGTCTTATCCTGCCTTATCCTCTTCTCGGACGATTTGTGGTTTGCCATTATCAGTATTATAATTATATAAAATTTTGTAGTCCATAGGGGAATCGAACCCCTGTTACCAGGATGAAAACCTGACGTCCTAACCACTAGACGAATGGACCGTTAAAGAACTTTTTAAATGCGGATGCAAAGAAACAATCTTTTTTCTTATCTGCAAAATATTTTGCTCAAATAAATTAATTATGCAAGCAACTCTTCTGCAAGCATTTTAAGGTTACAGCCGCCAAAGTCGCCCGAACTCATAAAAAGCCAGACCGGCGATTTGAGTTTTATATTTTTTATATGATCCATCAAAGCGGAAGAGTTATTGAAGACGGTCAGGTTATTTCCTCCGAATCCCTCTTTCACCGTATCGGGGGAGAAAGGTTCGAGTCTTTTCTGTTCAAACTGTCCGGGATTGAAATACACTATTGCCCTGGATGCTTTTTCGAGGCTTCCCTTATAGAACGGCAGGAAATTTTTGTTCAGGCTGGAGAAGGTATGAAGTTCGAAGCATGCCACAATGTTGCGGTCCGGATAGCGTTCGGCAACTGCCTCCACTGTTGCCTTCACCTTAGAGGGCGAATGAGCAAAGTCGTAGTAGAAAGTTCCTTTTTCGTTTTCCCTTATTAGTTGCAGTCTGCCGGATGTCCCGCTGAAACTGCCGATTGCATCATAGAAGCTGTCGCTGCTAATTCCTGCAGCCAGGCATGCTTCCATGGCAGCCGAGAAGTTTTGCATGTTATGCCGGCCGAAAAACTGAAGTTTGACAGTCCGGCTGATGCCGGCTGCATAAAATCCCGTCTTGTTCCGGAAATGGCCATGAACCCTGTATGGAATCTTTTTTATATCATCCCTGGCCGATCCGGCAATTTTCTTCACTTCCGGGTCGTCCTCAAAATACACAAGTGTTCCTCCCGGGCTAATTTTATCTGCAAAGATCCGAAACTGTTCCACGTAGTTTTCAAAAGTCGGAAAGACGTTCATATGATCCCATGCTATGCCGTTAAGCACGGCTATATCAGGCATGTAAAGGTGGAACTTTGGCCGCCGGTCGATGGGGGAGCTGAGGTATTCATCGCCTTCCAGCACTGCAAATTCGGAATCGTCCGACAGGCTGACCATTGTTTCGTAGCCTTCGATTGATGAACCCACCATGTAGTCGAACCTTATCCCGAGGGTCTTCATCACGTGCATTATCATTGCCGTGGTGGTTGTTTTACCATGGCTTCCGGCAACCACTATCCTCTTTTTGTTCCTTGTCTGTTCCAGCAGGAATTCGGGGAAGGACATTATCTTCAGTCCCAGTTCCGCGGCTTTTGCCAGTTCGGGATTATCAGCCCTGGCGTGCATGCCGAGGATGACAATGTCGATATCGCGGTTTATTTTTTCAGGATGCCATCCGTAGGCTTCGGGAAGAAGTCCGCGGGCAGCAAGCCGTGACCGGGACGGTTCGAATATTTCGTCATCCGATCCCGTTATCTCATATCCCTTTCGGAGGAGGGCGATTGCAAGGTTATGCATCACTGCTCCGCCGATGGCGATAAAGTGGATCCTCATTCTAGACGTCGCAGATCTGGATACACTTCTTCAGGGAAGCCAGTTTATCTTTCTGTGCAGGTACGAATTCCTGTCCGACAAATCCCTTATAGCCCAGGCTGACCAGGGCTTTCATTATAGCCGGATAGTAAAGTTCCTGTGTCTCATCCAGTTCATTTCTTCCGGGGACACCACCGGTATGGATATGCCCGATATATTTGAAATATTTCTTCAGTGTATCGATAACGTTGCCTTCCATTATCTGCATGTGATAAATGTCGTAAAGCAGCTTGAAGCGTTCCGAGTTCACCATTTCGGCCAGTGCGGCGCCCCAGGCTGTACTGTCGCACATGTAATCGCGGTGTCCTATGCCGTTGAGGAGTTCCATTATTATTGTCACCCCGTGTTTTTCAGCAGTCGGCATTATTCTTCGCAGGCCGATAGCGCAGTTTATCATACCTTCGTAATCGCCCATGCCTTCACGGTTTCCTGAGAAGCAGATAAGGTTCGGTACTCCGGCTGCAGCTGCCTTGGGTATCATTGCCTCGTAGTCGGCGACCAGCTTGTCGTGATTCTGAACGCGGTTGAAACCTTTCGGGATTCCCCAGTCGGTTGCATATCCAACGGCGCATTTCAGTCCGGCCTTTGCCACCACAGGCCAGTCCTTTTCATTGAGCAGTTCGATCGACTCAATTCCTATTTCCTTGCAGTATTTTGCGAACTCCTCGAGGGGGATACTGCCAAAGCACCACTGGCTTACCGAATGCCTGATGTTGCCCTTAAGCCTGTAAGTTTCCTGAGTTATCCCTGCAAGGGAATCCAGAGGCCTGCCCGCGGCTATCACCGCTGCACCGGCCATGCTTCCAATCATATTTCTTCTTGTCATGTTATACTTTGTTTGTTCCGGTCTAAAATAGTCTTTTTTTCCGAAAATCGGTAATCGGTAATCGCTTATTGGTAATCGGTCAGCTGCAGACAGACTCGCCGGATAAACAGGATGCCGCAAAATCGCCGTGCCGGGTAAATTTTTTATATTTGTAAGGCAGTTCGATATTGCAGAGATTATATTATGAAACGTTCCCCGAAACACGATTACAAGGAAGGACATAATGTGGAACTTCTGCAGGGCGGCGGGTCTTTTTTCCCGACTGTTGAACGGGTGCTTGATGAAGCGAAGCATTATATTCATTTTCAGAGTTATATTGTCGATGAGGATGACACCGGCAAACGGATAGTCAGTGCGCTTGTAAGGGCAGCCCGAAGGGGTGTAAGGGTCTATCTTCTGCTTGATGCCTTTGGCACCAAATACCTTACCAAGGAGTTTATTGATGAAATCGAGGATTCCGGGATTTTTTTCAGGTTTTTCTCTCCTGTCTTCATTATGAAGGGTTTTCAGCTGAGCCTGAGGCTTCATCACAAGGTTGTGCTGGTCGACGGGGAGCTTGCCATCATCGGGGGTATAAATTTTGCCGACAGGTATCGCGGTTCCGACTCAGTAAAGGCCTGGCTCGACTTTGCAGCTCTGATCAGGGGTCCTGAATGCGTTCGTGTAAACAACATCTGCAGGAGGCTGTGGAACAAGACATTCCTCGCGAAGGAAGAGAGGTCTTCCGAGATAGTGTATTCAACTGCCCTGTACGAGCAGAATATAAGTCTCAGGGTGGTTGAGAACAACTGGTACAGGAACAAGATAGAGATACTCAGGAGTTACAGGACTGCCCTCAGGGATTCCAGGAGTCACATGATAATCTTTGCCAGTTATTTTCTGCCCGGCAGGCTGGAGAGGAAACTGTTCAGGCTGGCCAGCGAAAGGGGAGTAGATATCAGGATAGTCCTTGCTGCCAAATCGGATGCCCCCATGTTCAAAAGGGCCACAAGTTTCCTCTATCAATACATTCTGCGCAACAATATAAAGATATACGAGTACTATCCCGCTAACCTTCATGCCAAGGTGACCACCGTCGACGGTAAATGGTGTACCATTGGCAGTTATAATTTCAACCATATCAGCGATTACGGGAGCATCGAGATGAATGTTAACATCCTGGACGAAGCCTTCACCACGGATTTTGAAAAAACCCTTAATGAGATAATAAGAAACGACTGCCGCCAGGTAACCGTTGAGGAGTACCTCAGGCGCTCGACCTGGTGGACCCGGTTAAGAGGATGGACTTCCTATCAGATGATAAGGCTTCTGATGAGGATATTGGCCCAGATGACCTCAAAAAAAGGAAGATAGTGTTTTCAGTTCTGGTGGAAGCTCGTTGAGATGAATTCGAGAACCACGGGCAAGGCTGTCCGCCAGTAACTCCAGGTATGGCCGCCGTCGCGGACCCTGTATTCATGGGGAATCTCTTTCTTTCTCATAGCGATATGTACCAGCGAATTGCCTTCATAAAGGAAATCGTCGTCGCCGCAATCAATATACCATCTCACGGCTCTCTTCTGATCATCCTTCATGGCGTCGATCAGCCTGAGGACGCTGTATTTCTCAAAATAGGCCTTTTTCTGGGCCTCGGAAATATCGCCTGTCTTCCAGAGCCTGTAGTTACCCATTTCTTCAACCGATGCCGGTCCGGTTGCCGCGCTCAGGGGACAGGCCGACGAAAACAGTTCCGGATGGCGCAGGGCATAGATGAAAGTACCTTCACCGCCCATGGATAGGCCTGCAATAGCACGGTAACGTTTTTCGCCCTTGATCCTGTATGTTTTTTCAATGTAAGGCATGAATTCCTCGAAGAAGAAATCCTCGTAGCGCCATTCCCCCTTTGCATCATTGACATAGCCCCTGGTCCCGGTGTTCGCGTCGGGCATCACTATTACCATGGGAGTTGCCGAACCTGAAAGGATTGCTTTGTCGGCAATGTGAAGAACCTCGCCGAACTGTACCCATCCCGTCTGGTCGTCACCTGCTCCATGCAGGAGATAAAGCACGGGATAGCTTCTTTCGGAAGTGAAGTAATCGGGCGGCAGGTAAACGGCATATTTCCTGTCCATTTTCAGGATATTGCTTTTCATCGACTGGTTATCCATTACCTTGCCGCTAATCTGGGCTGAAAGCGACATGGCAATCATGAATGAAAGAATGGAGAGCAGCGTTTTTTTCATAATTATCAGGGTTTTATTGTTATTTGTTTAACAGTTGCCTGTCCTCGCGGATTAAGCAAGCGGAAATATAATAAAATAATCCTTAGCGGAACGCGTGTGATAAAAAGGCATTTAACTTTGGATTCGGGAATTAGTTATTATTGCAAGATGAAACCCACATGTATTGCATACACAAACACGAATCAATATAATTTTCAAACATGTGGGTTCCATCCGACCTTTAAAATAAAATAATATACGGATGAAAGCAGATATTTTCAATATAGCAAACTTCAAGGTCGACGGGGGCGCGATGTTCGGGGTTGTTCCCAAAGCACTCTGGTCGAGGGTTTATCCCGCCGATGAGAACAACCTGATTGTTCTGGCTCTCCGCTCGCTCATCGTTGAAACGGACGGTCATGTTATTCTTGTCGATACCGGATGGGGCGACAAGCAGGACGAGAAGTTTTTCAGGCATACTTACTTGCATGACGGTGAAGGCCTTATTGAAGGACTTCGTGTCAGGGGCTACAAGCCCGGGGATATTACGGATGTGGTGCTCACACACCTTCATGCCGATCATTGCGGCGGAAGTGTTGTGAAAAGCAGCGGGGGAACAGGTTTTGAGCTGACATTTCCGGAGGCCATATACCATGTTAGCCGTGTCCAGTGGGAATGGGCCCTTAAGAACAATCCGCGGGAGGAGGATGCTTTTCTGGAAGAGAATATTCTTCCGATAGGGCAGAGCGGCCATTTGAACCTGGTGGATGAGGATTGTGAACTTTTCAGCGGCTTTTCAGTGAGGATCTGTTACGGTCACACTCCGGGGATGATGATTCCTTTCATAAATTTCAGGGGAAAGACGCTTGTTTACACAGGCGATCTTATCCCGACCATGGCTCATCTGCCGCTCATCTGGAATATGAGTTACGATATAGAATCGCTTCGTACCATAGATGAAAAATCGAAGCTGCTGGAAGAAGCTCTGGCAGCCAACCATATTCTGGTTTTTCAGCATGATGTTACAGCGGAATGCTGTACTCTCATGATGACTGAGAAGGGGATCAGGGCAGGGAAAAAGGGAAGGCTGACGGATTTCGTGGAGAAGTGAAATAATTTATTTGTATTTGTTCTTGTCTTCTGCATTTTGCCTTCTTATATTTGGTACTGCAATGCCCATTAAACTGAAAGATCATGGCAGAATTCATTTATGAAAAGCCCTTCCAGCACGGGGAGGATGTTACAGCATACCGCCGGATTGCGGACGACCATGTCAGTGTTGCCGAATGTTGCGGCAGGAAGATACTGCAGATTCAGCCCGGTGCCCTGACGATGCTTGCCAGACAGGCTTTTATCGACCTGAATTTCTTTATGCGTTCTTCGCATCTAAGGCAGCTGGCCGGGATACTTGACGACCCGGAAGCCACTGACAACGATCGCTTCGTGGCATGGACCATGCTCCGTAACACTGTGATCTCGGCCGGGGGACAACTGCCCTGGTGCCAGGATACCGGCACGGCTATCGTCATGGCATGGAAGGGGGAGAATGTTGTAACCGCGGCTGATGATGCCCTTCATCTGAGCCGCGGGATCTGGGAAACATACAATGAAAAGAATCTGCGGTATTCCCAGGTCGTCCCGTCGACTATGTTCGAAGAGAAGAACACGGGCAGCAACCTGCCTGCACAGATAGATATAACTGCCTGTCAGGGAGACGAGTATCACTTTCTTTTCATTGCAAAGGGAGGAGGATCGGCTAACAAGACCTTTTTGTATCAGCAGTCGAAGTCATTGCTTAACGAAGCTTCCCTTGAAAAGTTTGTCAGGGAAAAGATAGAGGAGCTTGGCACCTCAGCCTGTCCGCCCTATCATCTGGCCCTGGTTATTGGAGGAACTTCGGCTGAAATGACCTTGAAGACCGTTAAGCTGGCCTCGGCGGGATATCTTGATGATCTGCCTGTTACGGGCAATGCATCAGGAAGGGCTTTCCGCGATCCTGAATGGGAGAAAAGGATTGAAAGGATCTGTCAGCAATATGGTGTCGGTGCCCAGTTCGGAGGGAAATACTTTGTTCATGATGTAAGGGTGATACGACTTCCCCGTCATGCCGCCTCGTGCCCGGTGGGAATGGGTGTCAGTTGCAGCGCCGACCGCAACATCAGGGGAAAGATAACGGCAGAAGGCATATTCCTGGAACAGCTTGAGACCAATCCGGCAAGGTTTATGCCTGCAAAGGCCCCTGAACTCGAAAAACCGGTAGAGATAGACCTTGACAGACCGATTCGGGAAATACTAGCCGAACTCACGAAATATCCTGTAAAGACCAGGCTGAATCTGAGGGGGACACTGATAGTGGCCAGGGATATTGCTCACGCGAGGATCAAAAAGATGCTTGATGAAGGCAGGCCGATGCCCGAATATTTCAAAAACCACCCGGTTTACTATGCAGGACCTGCCAGGACACCGGAAGGCATGGCATCCGGAAGTTTCGGACCGACCACTGCCGGCAGGATGGACAGCTATGTTCCGCTTTTCCAAAGCCTTGGAGGATCGTTGATAATGGTGGCAAAGGGAAACCGCGGCAGACAGGTTATCGAATCGTGCCGGAAGCACGGAGGCTTCTACCTGGGATCGATAGGAGGACCTGCTGCCGTCTTGGCCAGGGAAAATATCAAATCGGTGGAGGTTGTTGATTTTGAAGACCTTGGAATGGAAGCAATAAGAAAGATCAGGGTGGAGAACATGGCCGCCTTCATTCTTACCGACGATAAGGGAAATGATTTCTTTGATGAATACAACAAATGATCACTTAATCACCTCAATGTCAAATATCTCATTCCTATCCATGTTGAGCCAGTATTTGATCGAGTTTTTACGTACCAGTTCCCAGTAGGTGTTGCTGTCGAGGCCATACACGAAGTTGAACTCCTTCAGTTCGGAGATGACCTTTTCGGCCAGTTCGGGTTTAAGAGAAAGCCTGATAGTCCGGTTGTAGTAGGTGAATTCTGCTGCCGGTCTTGCAGGCTGGTCATTCACAACCGTAAGCAGACCGTGACCCGGTGTGGCGCCTGTACTGACCTGTATCCCATCGTTAAAGCAGCTGATTGGAGGCGTTGAACCAGCCAGGGATCTGACATGGAACTCATCCACTCCGGTGGCGAAGTACTCCCTCGCCCTTATACCCATTTTTACCCCGATGACGGTAAACACCCCTAGATGACGGTGAAGCTCATTTGAAATCACTGATGAACTGAACTCATCAATACCGTGTTTTTCAATAATGGCAGTGACCGATCCGCTCAGGTCGTCGAAATAAAAATCCGGATCGGCAGAAAACTCCTTTATAACCTGGTTTCTGGGTACTGTTTCGCCTTTCAGTATCTTCAGGGTGTTTTCCCTTAACCCGGCCGGATCTGAAGGGATGCAGTCGGTAACATTACCCAGGGTTTTGCAAATGAATAATTCCGGGTAATGAAGAAACAGCGCTGTCATTTCATCGTTGGCTTCAAGGGCGAATCTGTGACTTTCAGAAAAGTCCGACACGGAACCGGCTGCTTTGGCGTAGCGGGTGTTTATGGCTTTAACAGCTTCAGTCAGTTCATTGTCCCAGAAAACAGAATTGTTGAGCATATATTTCCGCACGATCTTCACGGGGATTTCCTGTTTCAGCATGGATACGGAAGATTTTGCGTCAATGTTGTAATTGAAACCGGTTTTGTCGTCAGCCCCGTCGGCGCTCCAGATGAAATCCTTTACCTGATTGCCGAACTCAGGAATGTTCCTGAGAGCATTAAGAGCAGTCGACATACTTCCGAGGCAGATGAAGCTGAGCTTAGTTTTTTCTACTCTTATTATTTCTGAAATAATATCGTTAGAGTTTCCGGCAGAAGACGGATCTATTCCTTCCTCATCACCCCAGCGGGCATTCAGTGCAGCAGGGAACTCCGGCGATCTGAAGCTGCCCAGCCGGTTGATGCCGACCGGAATTCCTTCATGGTGGAATGAGTTGAGAAGGCTTTTTACCTTGATGAAAGCCTTGTCGGCAGGAAGGGCTCCATTTGAAACTGTGACGGCAAGAAGCCTTACATCGGGCGATGCCAGAAGCATTGAAATAGTTCTGATGTCGTCGATGCCTCCATCGGTGTCGACTATCACGTAGTGTGATGGTTTCCAGGGATGCGCGCTGACGGCAAGCGACAGCAGAAAATATGCGGACATAATAAGAAGTCTTTTCATCAGTATAATATTGATTTTAACACTACCACGTTCGGACCGGATAATCCACATAACTGAAATTTAAACAAATACGTGTAAGTGTATTTAATATACAAATTGGTGTATTTGACGCATGCAGGTTTCATATCATCCGGTAATGAAGTGCAAAAGTAATAAATTAAAGCTATTGCGGCGAAGCCCCTGAATTGCCGGGGATCTAAAAAAACAGGAGGCAGCTTCGGAGATATTGATAAAATATTTATCTTGACGGCCTTAATTTTCTGTTATGAAGAAATTCCTTTTATGGTTCACGCCCGGTCTTATCCTGGGCATTGTCATTGTACTGGGTGCCGGAAAGGCCCTGGATGCCACATCGACAAATGATTATTGCCAGTCGTGCCATATTCATCCGGCTGCCGACATGAGCTGGAAAAGCTCGGTTCACTATGAGACTAACAGCGGCTACCGGGTTGCTTGTGTCGAATGCCATCTGCCGCCGAAAGGCCAGGGCTATCTCTGGGCGAAGGGCACGACAGGGCTTCGCGATCTCTGGAGTTACTACACTAAGGATTCCGCATCATTTGACTGGGATGAAAGGGGAAGGCTCGAGGTTGCAAGGAGGCACGTCTACAACAGCAGCTGCCTCAAGTGCCATGAGAATCTTTTCCCCCCTGAGCTTACCAAGGAAGGAGAGGATGCACACTTATATTACACGCAGCAGGAGGAGAGTCCCGATCTTCACTGTATCAACTGCCATCTGAATGCAGGTCATTACATTGAAGGTTACACCCATGGAAGCAATGTCACATTCGGGAGCGTATCATCTGCGCCGAAGGAAGTGTTTAAGGAAGCGACAACTGTAACTGAATTTGTGAACTATACCGAGAATATACCGGGTTCGCCGGTTTCATTCAACATGATAGCCATCCCGGGAGGTACTTTTAACATGGGAAGTCCCGATGATGAACCTTTCAGGAGGCCGGATGAAGGCCCGGTAAGGGAAGTTGAAATAAGTCCTTTCTTTATGGCAGAAATTGAGGTTACCTGGGATGAGTATCTGGCATTTTATGCCCAGACATCAGCTGAAGGACGTTCGACCGATACTGAAGGGCTGAGATCAGGAATGGCAAGTGATGTTGATGCCATTTCCGGAGCCACTCCGCCTTATGGCCAGCCCGACCAGGGATGGGGAATGGGGCAGAGGCCTGCAATTTCATTCACCTTCCATGCTGCCGAGACTTACTGCAGATGGCTGTCGCAGGTCACGGGAAAAACCTACCGTCTTCCCACTGAAGCGGAATGGGAATATGCCTGCCGTGCCGGCTCCAGCGGCCCCTATTTCTTTGAAGGAAATCCGAAAAAATTCGAAAAATCAGGCCTGATGGCTAAGCTTTCCAAAAACGATACCTCGCTTATCAATACCTATGTTATTTATAAGGAGAACAGTCCATCGAAGACTCAGACTCCCGATCTTGTCAGGCCCAATCCATTCGGTTTGAAGAACATGCTCGGGAACGTTGCAGAGTTCTGTTCCGACTGGTATCAGGCTGATGCCTACAGCCAGTACCCTGAAGGCCTGATAAGGGATCCGAAAGGACCTGAGAGCGGGGAGGAACATGTTGTAAGAGGAGGCAGCTTCCTGAACAGTGCCGGATTGCTCAGGAGCGCAACACGCGACTATACCAGGACGGAAGCATGGCTTCGGACCGATCCACAGATCCCGAAGAGTATCTGGTGGTATTCCGACTGCTTTAATGTCGGATTCAGGGTTGTTTGCGAATTTGACGAAAAGACAGGTAATCTTAGCTCCTCTGAATGAGGAATTAAGAGCAGTCGCACTTTTATGATAATGAAATTTGCAGGAACAAACTTGCATTTGAAGTACAAGTTCTTTAAATTGCAGCGGTCTTAACATTTTTTAAGAACCCTAAACAGATCAAGCTAATAACCTTAAATTTGTCTGAAATAAAAAAACAACGATTGAAGAAAAAGCAGGACAATGAGTGTAAGTTTTACACTTAATATCCCCTTATTGTGCTATATGTTAATGATTTAAATAACTAATTCAAAAAGAGAGACAAACAAACGGCAGAGAATAATGAGATTAGTAAATAATCCCGGATGCTCCGGGTATCGCTTTGGAGAAAATATATGAAGCAACCATTTGCCGGCATAATGCATCTATATTAAATGGAAGACCTGATTATTGCCCGCCGAGTAGCTTCATGTAACAATTTAAATAATCCTAATATCTATCATTAATTTTTAACTAACTAACAGTGTAACAGTATGAAAAAAACTCCCAACTGCTTTTGGTCCCAGTGGCCAGATGTAAGTTTTCGCAGGTTACTACTGCCTGTGAAAATTGTGGTAATTCTTCTGTTCTGCGGTCTGGTGATGCCTGCCCATTCGCTGGCTGCAGATAATCTGCAACAGGCAACCGTAACAGGTACAGTGACCGATGCCGCAACCGGCGAGGCAATGGCCGGTGTGAACATTCAGGTCAAGGGAACCACCCAGGGCGCCATCACCGACATTGCCGGCAAGTATACGATAGCGAATGTTGACGGGAATGCAACCCTTGTCTTTTCGTTCATCGGATACGTAACCAAGGAGGAAGCCATTGCAGGCCGGTCAGTGATTGACATGGCTCTTAACCAGGAAATTACCGACCTTGACGAAGTTGTTGTAGTGGGATATACCACTCAGAAGCGTGCAAACGTAGTAGGTTCGGTAACCTCGCTGTCAGGTGAGGGCTTGACTCAGATTCCGGCAGCCAACATTAACAATGCTATTTCCGGCCGTCTTCCCGGTACGACCATCATGCAGGGCAGCGGTGAGCCCGGTCAGCAGGCTCCGAGAATTATGATCCGCGGACGTTCGACTCTTGGAGCATTAAGTGACGGGTATACCAACCCGCTCATTATTATCGACGGTGTTCAGGGTCGTTCAATGGACGAGCTTGACCCATCAGATATCGAGAGTCTGTCTGTTCTGAAGGATGCTTCTGCTGCAATCTACGGTGCAACTGCTGCAAACGGTGTTATTCTTATCACTACCAAGAAAGGTCAGGAAGGAAGACCGAGGCTGAACTACCAGTTCTACCAGGGCTTTATGACACCGACCATTATTCCCGATGTTACCAATGCTGCAGAATATGCAACCATGCTTTCGGAATATCAGGTGGCAAACGGCAAGAACCGCACATACAGCGATGAGGATATCAGGCTTTTCGCTTCAGGTGAAGATCCATGGGAACATCCCGACACCGACTGGTATGGCGACCTGATCAAGAAATGGACCGGAACAGCCAAGCACAACCTGTCGATTGACGGCGGAAACAGGGGAATGACTTACTACGTATCCCTTGGTTATAAGACAGATGATGCCATTTACAAAGCTTCATCAACCAAGTACAAACAATACAATATCCGTACAAAGGTTGAAATGCCCATTACCGATTGGTTGAAAACAGGGATTGACGTTGCAGGCTTCCTTGTGAACCGCGTTTATCCTTATAAATCAGCTGATGCCATTGTAGGTCAGTCAACCCGTCTTGTTCCTACCAGCTGGTCATTCTGGCCCACGGGCGAACCAGGCCCTGATATCGAGTACGGAGACAACCCTGTTGAGACCTCAACTTTCTCGGCCGGTAAGAACGACCAGAAAACATACAGGCTGCTGAATACACTGACCTCTACCATTACGGTTCCTTTTGTACAGGGGCTCTCATTTACCGGATCATTCAGCTTTGACCTGACCAACTATTACCAGAAGGCCTTCTATCAGCCATGGGTACTGTACTATCCGCAGTGGGAAAATGCCGTGCGCAATTCCCAGGGCTATATCACAAGCATGCCTTTAACACCAACGCTGAGAGGTCTTTCATCACCTCAAAACAATGAGAGGTATGACAGGACGATAAACCAGACTGTTAACCTGAATGCAATGTATCAGAAACAGTTTGGAGGTCACAACATAACACTGTTTGCAGGTTATGAGCAGTATACAAATGATTACAACAGGCTGCAAGGCTTCAGGCAGTATTATATCTCATCGCTTATCCAGACAATGGATGCCGGCGCTGATCAGGATAAACATACTGAAGGCTTCAGCACTATTTATGCAAGGAAATCACTTATCGGAAGGGCAACCTACGACTTCAGGGGCAAATATCTTGCTGAGATAGTCTTCCGTCGCGACGGATCCCTTAAGTTCCCGGAACACAGCCGTTGGGGCAACTTCCCCGGCTTCCTGCTCGGGTGGAGAGCATCTGAGGAAGATTTCTGGAAGAATAACATTGGGTTTATCAACTATTTCAAACTGAGAGGATCGTACGGTAAGATGGGTATGGACCCCGGAGCTGCTTTCCAGTATATGAACAAATTCGGTCTCTCGAGCGGTATGGTCTTTGGAACCGGCAGCTCTATTGAAACCACGCTAGGTCCTCCTTCGGTTGCAAACCCGAATATAACATGGGAAACACAGACCACCCGTAACATTGGATTTGACTCGAAATGGTTCAATGACCTGATAACTCTTAACTTTGATTACTTCTTCAACAAGAGGGAGGATATCCTTACGGAAAGGGATGCTTCGGTTCCCAACTTCACAGGTCTTTCACTGCCGCGCGAAAACATTGGTGTGGTAAATAATAAGGGCTTTGAAATTGAGGCAGGTTTTCACAAGAGCCTTACTCCTGAACTGAGACTTGACATTACAGGCAACTATGGTTTTGCAAGGAACAAGATCGTATTCTACGATGAGCCTGCAAGGGTGGTTCCGTGGCAGGTTCGCACCGGACATCCTTACGGATCAATTCTGATGTACAACGCTATAGGCATCTTTGAAAATGAGGCGGCTCTCGAATATCCTCACTGGACAGGTGCACAGCCGGGTGACGTGATCTTCGAGGATGTGTCGAAGGATGGAATAATCAACAGTGATGACATGATTCTCTTTGACAATACGGATTCTCCCGAAACATTCTACGGAGTTTCAATTGAAGCAACCTGGAAGGATTTTTCGCTTCAGGCACAGATCCAGGGACAGGGTAAATTCCTGAGGAGAAACTACTATGACAACAGAAGGGGTGAAGCCGGTAACTATTTCCAGTGGAACTACGACAACAGGTGGACGCCAACAAATACCAAGACGAACATTGCAAGGGCTTACAACAGGAATGACTATTACTGGAGCCTGGAGGTGAACGACAGCAATTACTGGTATGACAACACAGCATACTGCCGTCTGAAGAACGTGGTTCTGACATACACCCTTCCTCAGAATCTGTACAGGGGCCTTGGCATATCAAGGGCCAGTGTTTATGTATCGGGTAACAACGTGGCTCTCCTCTGGACAGCGACCAGGAAATTCGACCCTGAAGGCGGCGGCGCCGGTGCTTATCCTCTTCTGAAGACATATGCCATAGGAGCGAATATTACGTTTTAACTGATTGAGAAACATTTAAACTGTAGAATATGAAAAAATTACTTTATTATATCATTGCAATTGTGATGCTGATGCTTCCGGTCACGTCGTGCGATGACGTTCTCGACAAGCAATCGGTGGACTCGTTTAACGAACAGGTTGTTTTCTCAGACATAAACGTGGTAAAAGCCTATCTGGGTAAATGCTACGACAGGATGGGAGGCAATACCAATGCCGGAATCCTCGGGATGCGTGAAGACCTTTTGTCATCCGCGACCGATCAGACACTCTGTATCCACAGGCCTGCCAACTATGTCAACCTGAAAGGAACCCAGAGCCCCGACCAGCTTGGATTCTTCGCGAGTAACGGCATGGGGGGTTACCTCAGATGGCCGAACCTGTATGCAAACATTCAGAATATTAATAACATTCTTGCCAATATTGATGATGTTCCGCTTACAGCAGGTCAGGATGTCCTGGCAAGGCGTCTTAAAGGTGAAGCCTATTTTCTCAGGGCATTTGAGTATGCCACTCTCCTTATGCTTCACGGAGGTGTCATTCTTTCATCCGAGCCATGGGAACTAGGTCAGGATTACTCGACAGTTAACAGGTCGACAATTGCCCAGACTCTTGAGTTTGTTCTTGCTGATATTGCTTCGGCGATTAACATTCTGAAAGATTATCCCACCATTGAGCAGGGCAGGGCCAGTATGGGAGCTGCAGCTGCACTTAAATCGAGGGTATTGCTTTTCTGCGCCAGCGAGCTTACCAATGGCGGATTTCAGCCTTCCAATACACTGGTTTCATTCCCGGCAGGAAACCGCGAAACACTTTTGCAGCAGGCAAGGGATGCCGCCAAGGATGTAATGGATGGTGACTATGGCGACTATTCACTGGTTGGCTCCACCGATGATCCGGCTCTACCTCTTACCGAGGCTCAGGTCCAGGCTTATTCGGACAATTACTACAGTATTTTTACACAGCATGGCAAATGGAACAGTGAAACTATCTGGGCTATCCAGTATCCGCTGACAGGTGGCAACTACATTACCACGAACAGGTGGAACGGTCCCAACGGTTATCACAACTGGGGTAACAACGGCCCGACCGAGCCTGCTGTAAGAAGCTTTGAAATGGCTGATGGAACGCCTTTCGTATGGGATAACGGCCAGGGTGAATACCTGCGTACAGCGACAGCCGCCCAACTGGCTGCCGATCCCCTGCTAAATCCCTATAACGGACGCGAACCGCGCTTCTACGCTATTGTTTTATATCACGGCGCTCCATGGCAGGCACGTCCTTCCGATGCTGCCGCGTTCGATCCCTACAACAAGGTGCAAACCGGGTCTTTCTACAATCCTGACGGCACTCTGATAATTGCAGGGGTTGATACCCGCCAGGGCCTTATCGAGGCATGGAACGGCACAAAATCCGGATACTACCTGAAGAAACTGATGGATCCGGCAACACAGGGCCAGTATTTCAACAATACCAACCATTGGGTTGAGTTCCGTTATGCAGAGATCCTGCTTAACTATGCCGAGGCTTGTATTGAACTTGGCGGAGATAATCTTCAGCCAGGTCTTGATGCTCTCAACATGGTAAGGAACCGTGCCGGACTTCCCGACAGGGTAACCGATGACCAGGATGAGGCCAGAGCATTCGTGCGCCATGAAAGAGCCATCGAGTTCTTCGCCGAAGGACACCGCTTCTGGGATCTCCGCCGCTGGATGGAGTCCGAAAATGTAGTTGAAGATGTGTACGAGATGAAAGTCAGGGAATACAGCAACGGAGACTTTGAATGGTACTATGCTGCTGATCTTTCAGAAGGCGCGCATAGAGAATTTGCAAGGGCTGATGCAAGGCAATGGGGAGGCGATCATTTATACTGGCTGCCCATACCTCGCGACGAAATGAACAAAGCACCTCAGCTCGTTCAGAACCCGGGGTAT
Organism: Bacteroidales bacterium; assembly: GCA_012519515.1. Classification (GTDB taxonomy): domain Bacteria; phylum Bacteroidota; class Bacteroidia; order Bacteroidales; family VadinHA17; genus LD21. The sequence continues at coordinate 23,570 of JAAYQC010000050.1, forward strand.
AATTAATCAATCAAGTAAGTATTAGGATTTTAAACCCGAAAGGGAAATAGGAAGAGCCGGCTGAAAAGCCGGCTCTTTTTGTTTAATGATAAAACCCATAATACCAGAACGTTTCACCGAACCTCTGCCTCAAGGCAGCTTGTGCCGTTTTCAGGTTATTGCCGAATGAATTGAAGGTTTGAAGGAACTGGTTGAACCTTGTTTCTGTCTGGGGTTCAATCTTCAGACTGCCAAGTCCGGAAAGCGATAAACCCGACATTCTGCTGACAAGAGCCGCCTCCTGTATATGAACAGGCACCCTTGTGTAGCCCAGGCGTTCGAGATGTGGCAATCCTACCACTATTCCCTCGTAGTTTTCAGTAAGCATCTGGTATGCCACCCGGTATTCGTACAGTTTCCTGTTGGAGCTGTCGGCGGAAAATGCCAGCTCAACATTAATGTGGGGATTGTCGGTTATTGAAAAGAAATCATGTTCTATCTTTTCCCCGCGTTTTGCACCCAGTTCCGGATGACTGTCGATAAGCGCGGTATCGGCCAGCAGGCCAAGGTATTCTTTTGCTTCCTCGCGGTAAGAGAAAGTCTTGGAAAGCATGGCGGCATATTTTGCAGCCATCCTGTAATTCCCGTTTATAATCTCGCACTTAACCAGCATAAGGAGGTCCTGCGGCGTGATTCCTTTCATCACCATGTTCTCGAAAGCCCAACGCTCTGCCTCATTTATCATGCCTGTGGTGTAATAGAAATATGCCCCGCGGCGCAACACCTCACCATACATCTCCCATTTGAGAAATAGCGACTGACCGTCGGGACTCTGCCTGTAATGGAACATTTTATCGTTCAGCCTTCCTGTTTCGCACAGGGCAATATTGTTAAGGTAGATGGTAAGCCTGTTGTTCGAGGGATGTTTGTCAATATAATCATTGAGTTTCCTGTATTCTTTCTGGTAAAACAGTTTTTCGGCAGTAAAATATTCCGCGTACACTTTGCTGTAGCGCGAAACAGCCGTGGTGCCGGCCAGCAGAAAGGCCAAAACCACGATAAATATTGATTTGTATTGTTCAAACCGTTTTATCCCAAGGGGTATCTTTATCCTTATCCCCGCCATTGCCGGCAGAAGGATGACGGCCACTGCCATCGCTGGGAAGAGTATCAGAGGCGAGCCGGTTCCTTCGCGCGCGAGCGGGTAGACAAGCATATCCCTGAAATTATGAAAGAGGAAGAATTCCCCGAGACACCATATGATCAGAAGAGTGATGCCGGGCATTAATATAATTTTCAGCCACTCCCTTTTCAGCGATTTCAGTGCAAGATGGATCGAATACATCATAGCGAACATCCATGCGAATCCTCCCATTATCAGGTAGCAGAACGGGAAAAGCATCACCGGGAGCCAGCCCTTGGAGTATTTGACAGCCAGATAAAAGCAGGCGAGCTGCAGAAGTATTCCGAGGTTGTTATGGACCAGATACTGGTAATTTCCCTGGAGGGCAAAAAATACAGTCCCGAAAAGAAGCGGTACAAGAAAGCCTTTTCTTCCGGTCAGCTGGCCTATGATGCCTGATACCAGGAAAATTACCAGACCGGTCATCAATGCAATCAGCAATCCGCTCAGTACGGGTGAATGGAAAAATGTTGTTATGAAACGGCCAATATAAACCAGCAGCGATCCGGGCCGGTTGACGGTATCCCTGAAATAGTCGGCAGAAAATATGAAGAGCGACTGCTTTTCCTGGTAGAATCCTATGTAATCGGCCGCGAAGGCAAAAAAAACAAATACCGGTACAAGAAACACAAGGAAGGGTAGAGACGCGGCTATCCGGTCTTTAGCTGTGATGTCCGAGGTTTGATTGTTTTTCTTCATTTTCAGGATAGTTACAACAAGGAAGGATTTCAGTTTCCGGTCCACACTGCCTGCAATGTCTCTCCCCTGGCACTCTTCAGTATCTTACCCGGGTTCACATCAACTTCAAGAGTTGAGAGCTCCGGAACGTTATAACTTTTGAGGAAGCGGTCGTAAAATCCGGGATCTTTCTGAGGCATTATAAAAGGTTTTGAGGCATTTCCTTCACTGTCGATATATGAAAAGAACAACCTGGCTGTGAGACCGTCGGTCCTTTTGCTACTGAATGCAAGCCAGCGGCCGTTTGAAGACCATGAATGATAACTGTCGGTAGCGCTGCTGTTGAGCGCCATATTTGAGGCTTTCATTGTTCGCAGGTCGATCGAGACAAGGTCGGCTTCGCTGTGCCATATCGGGAAACAGCCGTAATTATGAAGCGTTATAACAATGTTATAACCGTCGGGAGAGATCCTTGGGAATGAGACACTTTTGCCCATGGCGGATGCATTGTAAATCAATTCAGGGGCTCCGGTCTTTCTTGTCGCCTGGTCGAAGGGAACCCTGTAAAGGTCATAGTATATGCTGTCGTAACTGAACCCTTCTTCCAGAGCCGCTGCCCTGCAGAAATACAGGAAATTGCCGTCGGGTGACCATTCGGGATAGGTATCCATATGTTTCTCCTTATCGGGGATATTGAGATCCATTATTTCATTTTTCTCAATATCATAAAGTACAAGCGATGATTCCAGGTCGCTTACTTCCACCTTTTTATCAAGAGCTGAATGGAATTGCTGAACAATTTTGTTAGAAGAGAAGGCTATGAATTTTCCCGAGGGATGCCAGCGCGGATAAACGGCGCCGTTTTTCAGTTCATTGGTTTTAAGGTTTACCTTGATGAAATTGCCGTCGTTGTAGAAGTAGGTAGCTCCGAGGCTGCCCCTCATGTGGATCATGAAGCTTTCGGTATGTCCGGTATTGTTGTATGAATGGCAGTTCAGGCAGTTCTCCTCAACAAGGCTGTTTTCTATAATCGATTTTTCCCTGAAGCTTTCAAGGCTGCGTTGTTTGATGTGAATCTCCTTCCAGCTTTCATAACCCGGGTAAAGGAGCCTGTATGTTATGAATGGATCGACAGCTTCATTTGCTATAAGGTTGCTTATTGTCCTGTATTTCGTCCAGCCTTCATCGTCCCTGACGAAGATTTCGATTTTGAGTTCAGCGCCCTTGTTTTGTTCAAGAAGATCTTTCCATTTCCGGGCAGGGATTGCTATGTCGCCGTTTCTGCTTTGAACCTCTGTCATTTTGCCGTTTTCAGCCTGAAATCTGGCTACGAAAACCGATCCTTCATTTTCAATTCTGAAGTTCATCGGTGCTATGTTGAAAGGGATCACTATTCCGCTATAATCAGGGTTGATTGAGGGGTATTCATCCTTTTCGACTGTGTCTTTCCCCGGGCTTCCCGAGCATGACCACAGGAAAAGGAGGACGAAAAATGAAATAGATATATGTATTTGAGCTAAGTTCATATAGAATTTTAGTATCTTTGTGTCAACTAACAAATGTAGCAATAAAAAGTATTACAGCACGCCATTGATGCCTGTCGTTCTCTGACGCAAAGTAATGGAACAGCTTTACCGGCCAGTCCGGAGGCGGATAATAAGAGTTTGAGGGGAAGGAGAATGAGTTTCTGTTAAAAAACTTTAAATTCATTTGAATCTTTGGTTATTAAAAACTCTATATTTACATTTGATAGATTCATGACCATTGAAAACCAGGTATATTAGTTCTTATAAAAACCTAATCTGATCAAATATGAAAAAATCGAGTATCTCAAGACGTAATTTTCTTGGCAAGGCAGCTACAGTTGGTGTGGCAGGAGTTGTCGTTCCGACGATCATAACAAGCTGTGCCCGTGAAACAAAGAAAGTTGTTGAAGTTCCCACTTTCCTCGACCAGGCTCCCGACGGTCCCGTGCTCAAGGCAGGGATAATAGGTTGTGGCGGCCGCGGAACCGGAGCAGCCCTCGACTTTCTCAATGCCGGTCCGAATCTTCAGGTGACCGCTCTTGGCGACACATTCCAGGACCGTGTTGACAGCTGCAAGGCAAGGATTCTCAAGGAGAAGAATCAGGAAGTTCCGGCCGAGAATTGCTTTGTAGGTTTTGATGCTTACCAGAAAGTTATCGATTCGGGAGTTGACATTGTTATTCTTGCAACCCCTCCGTTCTTCCGTCCGGAGCATCTTGCAGCCGCGGTGGCAGCCAAGAAGCATATCTTTGCCGAGAAACCGGTTGCAGTTGATCCTACAGGAGCAAGGTCGGTAATGGCAACAGCCAAGAAGGCTGAAGGACTGGGACTTAGCATTGCAACGGGAACACAGCGTCGTCACCAGCGCGACTATGTTGCCAACTGGCAGCAGGTTCAGCAGGGTCTGATAGGCGAGCTTGTCGGTGGTAATATATGGTGGAACGGCGGTAAGCTATGGCATCGCGACAATAATCCGTCATGGAGCGAAATGGAATGGATGATCCGCGACTGGGTTAACTGGACATGGCTTTCAGGTGACCATATCGTTGAGCAGCATGTTCACAACATCGACGTTGCCCACTGGTTCTTCGGAGCATATCCGGTCAAGGCAGTCGGTATGGGATCGCGCCTCCGCAGGGTAACAGGCGACCAGTATGATAACTTCAGCATAGATTTTGTGATGGAGAACGGTGTTCATATTCACAGTATGTGCCGCCAGATTAACGGATGTGCAAATAATGTTTCCGAAAGGCTTCAGGGAACCAAGGGTTCAACAAATTGCCGGAACACTATACTTGACCTGGCAGGAACAGAACTGTGGAAATATGAATATCCGCTTGATGCCGACGGCAAGCCCACCGGAAGTGTAAGCGTCGATCCTTATGTACAGGAGCACATCGACCTTGTCACCGCGATCCGTACGGGAAATGTATTCAATGAACTGGAGGCCACGGCAATATCGACCATGGTAGGTATCATGGGGAGGATTTCGGCTTATACAGGAAAAGAAACCACGTACGAGGAAATGATGAACTCCGACCTCAAGCTTGGCCCGGAAGTGTTTGTATTTGGTCCGGTCGATATTCCCAAGGAAGTTCCGATTGCAGGAGAAGCATACCAGCCTCCGACACCCGAACAACTTGCCGCGCAGGCCAAAAGAAGAGCAGCAGCTGCTGCTGCAGCCAATCAGTAGGCAGGCAACTAAATGATAATATCTCAAATATGAATAATTCGAGAAGAGATTTTATAAAAAAAGCTACGACAGGTGCTGCGATTCTGGCAGCACCTGCCATTTTAGGCTCTGCCAAAGCCTCCGGACAGGTTAGGGCGGCAGATGCCGTTGCACCCTTCAAGCTGAAATATGCTCCGAGTCTGGGCATGTTCCGGCAGCACGCGGGACAGGATCCCATAGATAATATAAAATTCATCCACGATCAGGGATTCAGGGCCGTCTTCGACAATAGCCTCATGAGAAGGGAACCTGCTGTGCAGGAGAAGATCATGAACGAACTTAACCGCCTTGGGATGGATTTCGGACCCTATGTCCTCAGGGCCGATTCGGGCAAACAGGATTTTGTCCTTAACAGCCAGGAGGTTCGTGATATGCTGATCGCCCAGATGAAAGAGGGAGTTGAAGTATCCAAAAGGACAGGGGCAAAACAGGCGCTTATTGTTCTTGGCCGTTATGATATGAGACTTCACATGGATTATCAGACAGCCAATGCTATTGACAACCTGCGCTATTGCGTCGACATAATGGAACCTGCAGGTGTTACACTGGTTCTTGAGCCTCTGAATCATCATACCAATCATCCGGGATTGTTTCTGAAAGGGATTCCGCAGGCCTATGCAATATGCAGGGCGGTAAATTCACCCGCCTGTAAGATAGTAAATGACCTTTACCATCAGCAGGTAAGAGAGGGTAACCTTATCCCGAATCTTGAGATGGCATGGAGCGAGATCGCTGCAATCCATCTTGGAGATAACCCGGGGAGAAATGAGCCCACCACTGGTGAGATCAACTACAAGAATATTTTTAAATTTCTGTACAACAAGAAATACGACGGGACCCTGTGCATGGAGCACGGGATAAGCCAGAGAGGAACCAAAGAGGGCGAAGCCCGGGTGATACAGGCATACCGCGAATGCGATAGTTTTGAAGTATAAAATGTTTTAAGAGGCTGTGAAAACAGCCTCTTTTTTTATTTAATTTATTTATTTTGTCAAACACGGGGTTGCACTATTTTATAACTCCGTGTTTCTATGTATTTCAAATTCTTTATCATGAAGACATCTATACTTATTATCCTCCTGTCGGCTTTATCCCTGATCGCTCCTTCTCAGGTAAAGTCCGGCAAATCCTATCTCCGGATTCCTGTCATCGACCTCAATGACGAATCCTTCCGCCAGGTGGTTGTCGACAGGGAAAAAGGCCAGTACCTGGGTCATCCGACAACGGTTCTTCTTGACGACGGCAGGACTATCCTTACCGTCTATCCCAAAGGTCATGGCCGTGGTGAAATTATTTACAAGAAGAGTACCGACGGAGGTCTAACATGGAGTGAACGGATTCCTACGCCCGAAAACTGGAAGACCTCACTCGAGACACCCACAATTTTCCCGACCGTCGATCCCTTCGGGAAGAAACACCTTATAGTGTTTTCGGGCCTTTACCCGGCAAGGCTTGCCCATTCGGAGGATGATGGACAAAGCTGGAGCGAACTTGAACCAGTGGGCGACTGGGGAGGGATTGTCGTGATGAGCGCGATGACTGAGCTAAAGACGGGCAAAGGCCATTATATGGCGCTGTTCCACGATGACATGAGATATTTTACTGCCGGCGGACAGGAAACTTACCGCGCAGACAGGAAAGTCAATGATCAGGCTTTGTTTACGCTTTACAAGACCATTTCGACCGACGGAGGGCTGACTTGGGGCATTCCGGAACCCATTCTCAGCAGGAGGGACCTTAACCTCTGCGAGCCGGGTGTTATAAGGTCGCCCGACGGAAAAACACTTGCAGTCCTTCTAAGGGAAAATGCAAGAAGGGCAAATTCTCAGATAATTTTCTCCAGTGATGAAGGCAAAACATGGACCGATCCGCGTCCTCTTCCCAATGAGCTTAATGGCGACAGGCACGTGCTTAAGTATGCACCCGACGGAAGGTTGCTGGTTGTGTTCCGGGACATAAGCCCGAATAGTTTCAGGCCTGAACTTGGAACTATTGCAAAGGAGAGAGGAGAAGTGAACTACAGCCTTATTGCTTCTGAAACCGGACAGGGAAGTCCTACCGAAGGTGACTGGGTCGGCTGGGTCGGAACATGGAAGGACCTGGTAAAGGGCAAGCCGGGGAAGTACAGGATCCGCTTCAAGGATAACATCCACAGCTGGGATTGCTGCTATCCCGGAGTCGAGCTTCTACCCGACGGCACATTCGTGGTAACCACCTACGGGCACTGGGACAAGGATGAGGAGCCCTGGATTCTCAGTGTAAGGGTAAGGCTGGATGAGCTTGACAGGAAATACAGGGAGCTCGGAAAGGGGAAATGAGAGGGCGGTTTCATCCCCTGAAATGCTGTTTTTCCGGATAAACCCTTTTCCCGGCTTTAACAGGGGGGACACGGGGTCGGCAGACTCCTGCAAAAGCTTACAGGAAATCTTAATTTTAGCAAAACATTCATACATATTAATCATAGCCACACTATATTAATTATACCCACACTCTGTAACTGCATCAAACATGAAACCCACATGTATCAAATACACAAACACGTATGAATTCAAACACAAACACATAATGAATATGATTTTCATTCATGTGCGGTTCCCCCGCTTGAGCGGGGCAGGCTATCATACCGCTAAAATCAAAATTATATTATGATGAAAAGGTTGATATTATCACCGGTCCTTATTCTGATTTCAATAATCCTTTCCCTCAGTTCATGCCGTCAGGGGCCCCGTCTCTTCGTTGGCGGTTTCACCGAAAGGGAAGGAGAGAAAGCCATGGCGGTTTTTGAATTCAATCCCGGAAGCGGCAAGCTCAAGTATATTTCTTCAGCCGATGTAGGTCCGAGTCCGGCTTATTTTTGCTTTTCTGACAGGACAGGGCTGTTTTATGTCATTAACGAGGTGATGGAATTCAGGGGAGAGTTCGGAGGAGGGTTGTCGACTTTCAGCTACGATGAAAAGAATGCAGGTTTTGAAAAGCTGAATGAAATGCTTATTCCATATGCCGGGCCATGCTATATTTCGATGTCGGCCGACAGCGGGCATCTTTTCATAGCCAACTATCCGAACGGCTCGGTGGCTGTGGTCAGGCTTGATGAAAGCGGAGTGCCGGAGACCATCACCGATACCATCCTTTACGACAGGAAGTCACCCGACAGATCGCACGCCCATATGATACTCAATGATCCGGCAGGACGCTATGTTTATGTCACCGATCTGGGTCTCAACAGGATATATGTTTATGATTTTGACAGCAGGGCAGGAAAGCTGAATCTGCTTGAGAATGGAATCACAAGTCTTCCCAGGGGCTCAGGACCGCGTCATTTTGCATTCAACAGCGACGGTACACGGCTTTATGTGATTAATGAACTTGGCTCAACAATGATGGTTTTTGCTGTGGAAGAGAATCAGGGGCTCAAGCTGCTTCAGACACTTCCGACAATGAAGGGAGGAATAGTTGAAAACAATTACTGTGCCGATGTCCATATAAGCAAGGATGGCAGGTACCTGTACGGATCGAACAGGGGCGAAAACAATATCGTCACGTTTAAAATACTTCCCGACGGACTTATAGAGCCTGTCGGTCACAGTTCATGCGGAGGTGACTGGCCTCGTAACTTTGTAATTGATCCTTCAGGCAGATATCTGATAGTGGGGAACCAGAAATCGGATCAGATTACCGTCTTCAGGATCGGTAAGACAAACGGAATGGCTGAAAAAGCAGTTGATTCAGCAAAGGTTAAGATGCCGGCTTGTTTGAAGTTTTACGAATAAAATTTAAGCCCATTGTAGCTAATCATCGTTTTTATTTGTAACATTGGTTTTGGTTTAATATAAGGGCATTTGATATGAACAGGGGATTACAAATACAACAGCTTGAAAGCAATCAATCGCGGGAATGGGATATAATTGTGATTGGCGGTGGCGCCACGGGACTTGGAACAGCTCTTGATGCTGCAACACGTGGATACAGGACCGTCCTTTTCGAGCAGTCGGATTTCACAAAGGGAACATCATCGAGGAGCACCAAGCTGGTCCACGGCGGCGTACGGTATCTTGCCCAGGGTGATGTCCTGCTTGTAAAGGAAGCGCTTTATGAACGGGGACTGATGCTAAGGAATGCACCTCATCTCACTGTCAACCAGGAATTTGTAATTCCAGTCTATACATACTGGGATGTTTTCTTTTACACTGTAGGCCTTAAGTTCTATGATCTCCTTTCAGGCAGACTGAGTATGGGGAAGTCGTATTTCATCAATCGTTCGAAGACTCTTGAAAGGATTCCTCCTCTCAAAGCTGAGGGTTTGAAGGGAGGAATTGTTTATCACGACGGGCAGTTTGACGATTCCCGCATGGCTTTGGCCATTGCATCGGCCTGTGTTAAGAACGGCGGAACGGTGCTTAACTATTTCAGGGTTGACAGCCTTTTGAAGAATGATCAGGGCCGGGTCAGCGGAGTTGAAGTCACGGATGTCGAAACCGGAAAGGTATACAATATAAAATCGAAGCTTGTCATAAATGCCACCGGTGTTTTTGCCGATCAGATCCACAGGATGGATGATCCCTTGGCCCCGGCAACCATAAAGCCGAGCCAGGGAGTTCATATAGTTCTCGACAAGAGTTTCGTGAAGGGCGATTCGGCAATCATGATCCCGAAAACCGACGATGGCCGCGTTCTTTTTGCAATACCCTGGTACGGGAAGCTTGTTGTCGGAACCACCGACACTCCGCTTAATGATATAAGCCTCGAACCGAAGGCTCTTCAGGAGGAGATTGATTTCATTCTTCGGACAGCCGGAAAATATCTTACCCGGGCTCCCCGGAGGGAGGATGTGCTTTGTATATTTGCCGGGCTCAGGCCTCTGGCAGCCAATCCCAACAAACCTGAAGCGACAAAGGAGGTGTCGAGAAGGCATAAGATAAGTCTTTCTCGCTCAGGTCTTCTTTCAATCATAGGAGGGAAATGGACCTCGTACAGGAGAATGGCAGAGGAGACTGTTGACAGAGCCATCAGGGCAGGTATTCTTGAGAAAAGGAAATGCATGACAAGGAGTTTCAGCTTTTGTTCTCCTTCTGTCAACACAATCCCGGAACAATTCAGGATCTATGGAGACAGGGCTCCCGACATTGTCAATCTGATTGAGAATGAGCCCGGGATGGCGGAACTGGTGCATCCTAAGCTTCCCTACTGCAAGGCTGAGATCGCGTGGATAGCAGCAAACGAGATGCCGCGGACACTTGAAGATATGCTGGCCCGAAGGACGAGAGCGTTGTTCCTTGATGCCAGGGCAAGCGCTGAAGCAGGACCTGTTGTTGCCGGTATTATGGCAAAGGAACTGGGATTCGGGAAGGACTGGATTGACAGGCAGCTCCACGATTATGAGAAGGTGCTGGAGAACTATTTGTAACTAAAAATGCAGCCGCTTCGGATCACTTTTCCCTGGATGATTAAAATACAGGGAGAAGGCCGGGGATAGGGTATCGATAAGAGTAATTATAAAATATTGCCGATAGTCATCAGATATTAAAACCAATTGCTACATGAAAGATTTCATACTATCATTTGATCAGGGGACTACCAGTTCCCGCGCGATAATTTTCGATCATTCCGGTAAGCCGTTGGCTTCAGCGCAGAAGGAATTCACTCAGATCTACCCGAAACCCGGATGGGTGGAACATAAACCTGAAGAGATCTGGTCGACACAGATAGGGGTGGCCACAGAGGTACTGGCCAAGGCCGGATTGAAAAGCACGGATATTGCTGGGATCGGCATTACCAACCAGAGGGAAACCACGGTGGTATGGAACAGGATCACAGGTAAACCGGTTTACAATGCCATTGTTTGGCAGGATCGCAGAACAGCCGACTTTTGCGACAAGCTTAAGGCTGACGGCGTCGACAAAATGATACTCGAAAAGACCGGGCTGATAGTTGATGCATATTTCTCGGCAACAAAGATTAAATGGATTCTTGACAATGTCGACGAAGCTCGCGGACTAGCCGAAAAGGGAGAGCTTGCATTCGGAACCGTTGATTCGTGGCTGATGTGGAATCTGTCGAGGGGAAAACTTCATATCACCGACGTGTCAAATGCATCGAGAACCATGCTTTTCAATATTCACACGCTTCAGTGGGACAAGGAGCTGCTTGATATTTTTGGCATTCCCGAAAGCATGCTTCCGCATGTCAGGTCGTCGAGCGAGATTTACGGCTCCACCGAAGGTCAGTTCTCATCGGATATCCCTGTTGCCGGGATCGCGGGTGACCAGCAGGCAGCCATGTTCGGCCAGATGTGCATTGAACCGGGAATGGTGAAGAACACTTACGGCACCGGCTGTTTCATGATGATGAACATCGGCGACAAGCCTATAGCGTCGAAAAGCAGACTTCTGACCACCGTTGCATGGAAGATAGGCAACGAGACACGGTATGCCTTTGAAGGTTCCATCTTCATAGCGGGTGCTGTTGTGCAATGGCTCCGCGACAGTCTGGGCGTTATTGCAAGGTCTTCCGATGTTGAGGAGCTTGCAGGCAGGGTAAGCGACAGCGGCGGTGTGTATTTTGTTCCCGCATTTGCAGGGCTGGGCGCTCCCTACTGGAACCAGCATGCCCGTGGAACCATTGTCGGTATCACCAGGGGTTCCACGACGGCTCACATCGCCCGGGCAGCCCTCGACAGCATAGCCTATCAGACGCTGGAAGTGCTGCATGCCATGGAGAAGGATTCCGGTATTGACATCAGGGAACTGAGAGTCGATGGAGGGGCAACAGTCAACAACAGCCTGATGCAGTTCCAGGCCGATTTGCTTCAGGCAAGCGTCATCAGGCCAAAGATAACGGAAACCACGGCACTTGGAGCAGCTTATCTTTCCGGACTGGCAACAGGTTACTGGAAGACCGTTGATGACCTTTCGAAGCAGTGGCAGATTGACAGGACTTTTGTTCCGGCTCTTGATCAGGAACTTACCGGATCGCTGATAAAAGGCTGGAGACGGGCGATTAAGGCTGCCGAAGCATGGGCGGAGGGATGAATAATGTGATATGTATTATAGGCGATGTATAAACAATTAGTAATTAATAATTTGCAATTAACAATTTGTTCCCTTCTGTCGCTGTCTATACGCTTCTCTGTCTCGCGGTCGTGCAAGTGCAGGCTAAGGAGTGAAACGACGAGGTCTATCTCCGCGGGATGTTACAAGTCTCATGTAATGAAGCAATTGACCATTCTGAAAGCTTAATGCTAATTTTGAACCAATAATAATTAATAAATACCTTGAACCTATGAATCAATTTTTTGCAGAGTTTTTTGGAACAGCCATGATACTTGTCCTTGGATGCGGTGTTGTGGCCAATGTTCTGCTACCTAAGACCAAAGGGCATAATTCAGGCTGGATAGTAATAACCTTCGGATGGGCAATCGGTGTTTTCAACGGTGTTTTGATATCCGCATCAGTCAGCGGGGCTCATCTTAATCCGGCAGTAACACTGGCTCTTGCCATTGCCCACAAGTTCTCATGGGCCAAAGTTCCCATGTACATCCTTGCGCAGATTCTCGGTGCAATGTTCGGTGCCGGCCTTGCCTGGCTTGCATACAAAAAGCATTTTGATGCCTCCGACGATGCTGAAACCAAGCTGGCAGTGTTCGCCACCATTCCAAACATCAGGAGTTACTGGTACAATGTTATTACTGAGATAATCGGCACCTACGTGCTTGCACTGGCAGTGCTTTACATGGCTGAGCCGGAGGTGGGACTGGGGGCGCTGAATGCACTTCCGGTAGCGCTGGTTGTTCTGGGTATCGGTCTGGGAGTCGGAGGACCGACGGGATATGCTATAAACCCTGCCCGTGACCTTGGTCCCAGGATAATGCATTTCCTGCTTCCTATCAAAGGTAAAAGGGACAGCGACTGGCAGTATTCATGGGTTCCTTTTTTTGCTCCGATGGTCGGAGCCGCGCTTGCAGCATGGATGTTCCTGATCTTTGGCGGTTCCTGATCAGAACGAAAAAGACTGGCCCTATCCCGGACAAGGCTAACTACTTTTTAATTCTGCCTGTGGCAGATTCTTAAATTATCGATATGAAGCGCATAACTATTCTTACGGCAGTTTTTATATCCTCCTTTATCATTGCAGCCGGTCAGGAGCCGGTTTTTGTTAAAGGGAGCAGGGTTTTCAATGCAGGTCTGGGTATTGGCACCAGGGTTCTTTCGGCTACATACAACAAACTTGTCTTTCCTCCCCTGTCGGCATCGCTTGAAGTAGGTCTGACTGATAATGTGCTTGAAAAAGCTTCGATCGGTGTAGGGCCCTACATAGGATTTTTGTCATACAAATGGGAGTATTCAAATTGGAGCGCGAGGTATTCGAACACTATTGTCGGTGTAAGGGGCAATTTTCATTATCCCTTTATTGAGAAACTCGATACCTATGCAGGCCTTCTTATTGGCTGGGACATTGTGAATGTTAAGGAAACAGGTGAACCCTATGAAAATTACGCGGACTCATCCAGTCATATAGCATGGTCCTTGTTCGTTGGAGCAAGGTATTATTTCCGTGAAAATATGGCTGCCATGGCCGAGCTGGGCTATGGTCCTTCGTACCTCAATCTGGGACTGGCATTTAGTTTCTGATTATGCTGACAGGGGGGGTGGCATAATAAAGAAAGCCAGCACCCCGTTTTATCAGCATTAATCAATTATGTTAGTCAAATACAATTTCCAGAGCAGGAAAGTGCGAATGGGTGCTGGCCGGTTCAAATTTAGGGATAGAAGTTAAATTGAGATAGCCAAGTAAATAACAATTTAGCGAAGTTATTAACAATTTAATCCGGATTTAAGGTCTTGCAGGCTAAGGAGTGAAACGACGAAGTCCTGCCCCGCAGGATCGTGCAAGTCTTGCAAGTCGTGGTTTCTTTGGATTCCCTCCTCCGGAGAGTCTGCCCCGCTCAAGCGGGGGTGGGAGCAGGTAAAGCAGAGTGAGAGTGTCAGTTTCGTGTGGCGCATGCTGCGAAAACCTCTGCAATCGAGTATTTTCTAAACAGGATAGATTTCGTAAATTTGTAAAAATGAAACCATATGGAATCCTTAATAATTGAAATAATAAATCCCAAAGCAAAAAGCTTGATAAAAAGCCTTGCTGATATGAATCTGATAAGGATTAAGAAAGAAGAAGTAAGATGCGAGCTTAAAGAATTACTGGACAGCCTTAGAAAGTATTCTGATGAGGCTCCCTCGTTGGATGAAATTACTAAGGAGGTTGAATCTGTCAGAAAAGCCCGATATGAAAAGCAAAAAAGTAATCCTTGATACTAACTTGTGGATTAGTTTTCTTATTTCCGGAGACTTCAGTTTCCTTGACGACTTTGTGGAAAGTAATAGGTTGAAACTTGTCTTTTCAATGGAGTTATTACACGAATTCATGGCAGTTGCACAAAGGCCTAAGTTTAAAAAGTACTTTTCGAAAAGCGATCTGTCAAGAATTATTAATTTTATTGATAAAAATGGGATTATAATAGAAGTAAAATCAAAGACCGACAAATGTCGTGATCCTAAAGATAATTTCTTATTAAATTTAGCAATTGACAGCAAAGCTGATTACCTGGTAACCGGGGACAATGATTTGTTAGAAATCAAGTTCATAGAAAAAACCAGAATCCTAACAATCAAGGAAATAATATCCGAATTCTAAAGTACTACGCTACAACACATTATTCACTCACTTAGGTACGATGAGCTCCCCCGTTCCGCAGCCTAGGTTCCGTCAGGCATAAAGATCGACAGTGCGGAGATTAAATCCTGTATTCAAAGCAAATTTCGCGGAGAAAGTTTCATTTTTGAAGAATATAAAGTATATTTGTCGCATAATTTGCGGAGAATGATAGTTTATATTCATGAAAGAGAAGACTGGACAGACTTCACCTGGGACAATGAGAAAGTGATGATAAAACTTGGTGAAGCCAGAAATCAGCAGGGCAGACTTCTTGGAAGAATGGAATCGTTGGGTTTTGATTTGCAAAATGAAGCGGTATTGAATACTCTTACTTTAGATGTTATAAAATCATCGGCAATAGAAGGCGAGCTTCTGGAAATAGAACAAGTGCGTTCTTCAATTGCCCGGCAACTTGGAATTGACATTGCAGGAGCAGTGGAATCAGAGCGCCATGTTGACGGAATAGTTGAAATGATGCTTGACGCTACTCAAAAATATGACATGCCTTTGACTAAAAACAGATTGTTTGGTTGGCATGCAGCGCTGTTCCCTTCGGGATGGAGTAATCTTAATAAAATCACAGTTGCCGGCTGGAGAAAAGATACGACCGGGCCTATGCAAGTTGTGTCAGGGCCTATGGGAAAAGAAAAGGTTCA
>JAAYQC010000008.1 GCA_012519515.1 Bacteroidales bacterium
CACCGCCACAGATTCATTAAACCTGCAATCTGGGATTCAGCCGGACTTCAAACAGGTTATTACATTGTTATAACACTCCACCGCCCTGCAAATGTCGACGATACAAAGAATCTCGAAATCCTTGTTAATGAAATAACAGAACACTCCAAAGGCATTCCTCTGATATTCCCGGTCCACCCAAGGACTCTTAAAGTGATTTCCAAAACCGGAATCAGGCATCCCAACCTGTACATGATAGAACCCCTGGGCTATCTCGAGTTCAATTACCTCGTTGAAAATTCCCTGGCAGTTATCACCGACTCAGGCGGCATTACCGAAGAAACTACAGTAATGGGAATCCCTTGCATTACCCTGCGCGATAATACCGAACGACCTGAAACAGTCGAAATAGGCACAAATGAACTTATCGGAACCAATCCTAAAGCAATAAAGCCGGCACTTGAAAAGTTATTCAATGGTAATTGGAAAAAGGGAAGAATCCCTGAACTGTGGGACGGAAAAGCAGCGGAAAGGATAATCGGACATATAATTGAAAACAATTAACAATGAACAATGAACAATGAACAATGAGCAATGAGCAATGAGCAATGAGCAATGAGCAATGAACAATTAGCAATTAGTAAATGACGCAGGGCACAGAGCGCAGGGCACAGGGCACAGGGCACAGAGCGCAGGGCACAGGGCGCAGGGGGCAGTGACAGGTCTTGCAGGCTGAGGAGTGAAACGACGAAGTCCCGCTCCGTGGGATCCTGCAAGTCTCTTACGATGAGATATTTAACTGACCTTAAACGTGAACTAAACTAAACGCTGAACACTAAACGCTTAACACTAAACACTAAACACTGAACACTGAACACTAAACACTAAACGCTGAACACTGAACACTAAACACTGAACGCTGAACACTGAACACTAAACGCTGAACGCTTTAATGACAATTAACAATGAACAATTAGCAATTAGCAATTAGTAATACTACGTGTACGCTAAACGCCTAACACTGAACCTCGGACCTGGAACTTTTAACTTTGAACTGAAAATAATGCACTCGAACAAAAAGCGAATCTATCTCTCAAGTCCCCATATGTCTGGCGGCGAAATGAAGTATATCAACGAAGCCTTCGAACAAAACTGGGTTGCCCCGCTCGGACCAAATGTTGATGCTTTCGAACATGCCATCGCGGATTATTGCGGTGTTGGACATGCCGCTGCCCTTAGCTCGGGAACAGCAGCCATTCACCTGTCACTGATAAACCTTGGTATTGAACAGGGGGATGAGGTAATCGCTTCTACTTTTACTTTTTCAGCAACTGTAAACCCTATTGTCTACCAGGGCGCCACACCTGTTCTTGTCGATTCTGAACCGAAAACCTGGAACATGGATCCAGAACTCCTCGAGGATGCAATAAGGAAGCGGATGAGCAGCGTGAGGAGAATAAAAGCAATCATTCCGGTTCATCTGTACGGGATGCCGGCAAATATGAAAGATATCCTGAGTATTGCCGATAAATATGAGATACCGGTTATTGAAGATGCCGCCGAAGCTCTTGGCAGCAGGTTCAATGGGAAGAGAGCCGGTTCATTCGGCATTATGGGAATACTTTCCTTTAATGGAAACAAGATAATTACTACATCCGGTGGAGGAGCACTGATATCGGATAACAGGAAAATCATCGAACATGCAAGATTCCTTGCTACACAGGCCAGGGACAAGGCAATTCACTACCAGCACAGTCATATCGGTTTCAACTACCGGATGAGCAATATCCTTGCAGGTATAGGCCGCGGACAAATGGAAGTGATTGATAAGCGTGTCACGAGAAGAAGAGAAATATTTTCATATTATAAGGAGCAACTTGGCAGCATTGACGGATTTGAATTCCTTGATGAACCCGGAAATGAATTCTTCTCGAACAGATGGCTTACAACATTACTTATTGATCCGGTAAAAACAGGATTTACGCGCGAGGATCTTCAGATTGAGCTTGAGAAGGAGAACATTGAAACACGGCCTCTCTGGAAACCCATGCACCTTCAGCCGGTATTTAAGGCATGCCCCGCATTTGTAAACGGCTACTCGGAATATCTCTTTAAAAAAGGTCTCTGCCTGCCGTCCGGTTCAAATATGAACGACGAAGACCTCCACCGAATAATCGGAGCCATAAAGAAATTCCTTGCCGATAAATCCTAATAATCTATAAATTCAAATACTACATCGCTTTGTCTCTTAATGTTTCAGCCTTATGGTCTTTTCGTCTCTTAGTCCCATAGTCCCTTAGTCTCTTAGTCCCATAGTCCCTTAGTCTCTTAGTCCCATAGTCCCTTAGTCTCTCAGTCCCTCAGTCCCTCAGTCTTCATAGTGCTTTAAGGGGCCTATCTCCCACCCAGGGCCGCCTATCCCATGCCTGCATATTCATGCACCGCACTCTCGATCATCGCGATGTAATGAGCTGAAGGAAACCAGCTTATTCTTTTATTTGATCCGTACTTGATAATCTGGTTGGTAGTAGCCGGAACAGGATCTATACCGGCCATGCGGAACATTTTTACCGATCTGGGTGCCTTTTACCATTTTGAAATTCAATTCCAATAATCATAACTTTATACCGTTCTTGTTTTTAAAGTATCAACCATGCTCCACATCGGCATCACCGGCCAGGCCGGATTCATCGGAACCCACCTGTTCAACTTCTTCGGACTCAGGAAAGAAGAGGTTACTCGTATCCCCTTCGAGGATAATTACTTCGATCATAAGGATAAACTGGAAGAATTCGTCAGCAAATGCGACGTGATAATCCATCTCGCGGCACTTAACCGGCACAACGATCCTCATACAATCTATAATACCAATGTCCTCCTGGTAAACAAACTTATCAGGGCACTCGAGACTACCGGATCAAAGCCCCATATCCTTTTCTCATCATCAACACAGGAAGAAAGGGATAATATGTTCGGACAGTCAAAACGGGAAGGCAGAAGACTGCTTGCTGAATGGGCTGAAAGAAATAATGCAAGTTTTACAGGAATGGTTATTCCGAATGTTTTCGGTCCTTTCGGGAATCCGTATTACAATTCGGTGGTGGCCACTTTCTGCCATCAGGTGTGCCATAACGAACAGCCTCATATAGAAATTGATGCGAAGCTGAAACTGATCTATATCGGGGAACTGGTGCAGATAATCTGGAAAGCTATTGTCGATCGGGAGTCCATGATTGAATACAGGATACCTCATACGGCAGAGAAAAGTGTCAGCGAACTGCTTGAATATATAAACCACTATAAATCAACTTACCTGGAGAAAGGTATTTTCCCGGAACTGAGCTCTCCTTTTGAAGTCAATCTTTTCAATACTTTCAGGTGCTACATGGATATCCCGAATTATTACCCGGTTAAACTTGTAATGAATACCGACAACAGGGGCTCATTCGTCGAAACGATTAAATCGCAACTGGGAGGACAGGTTTCTTTCTCCACGACCAAACCCGGCATAACAAGAGGAAATCACTTCCATACAAGGAAAATCGAACGCTTCGCCGTGATAAAAGGGAAGGCAAGGATACAATTGAGAAGAATCGGAACAAGCAAAATAATTAACTTTGATCTCGACGGCAATCAGCCTTCATATGTTGACATGCCGGTCTGGTATACTCATAATATCACAAACACAGGAAATGAAGATTTGTATACCATTTTCTGGATCAATGAATTTTTCAATCCGGATGATCCGGATACTTATTTTGAGACCGTTTGATTATTAAGTTCCCGCGGATGAATTATTTCAGATTCCGGCGAATGAAACCCGATGAAATGTCAGGATTGTCCGCGGTAATAAAATATATTTAAAATGAAAGTATTAACCGTTGTTGGAACCAGACCCGAGATAATCAGGCTGTCAAGGGTCATGTCGTTGCTGGATAAGCATACCGACCATGTTATTGCTCATACCGGTCAGAATTATGACTACGAACTGAATGAGATTTTTTTCAAGGATCTTGAACTTCGTAAACCCGACTATTTTCTCAATGTCGATGTTTCATCTCTTGAAGCATCTGTCGGTGATATAATCAGGAAATCTGGAGAGCTTCTGCGAAAAGAAAAACCGGATGCCCTGCTCGTGCTGGGAGACACTAATTCGTGCCTGTCGGCCTATATGGCAAAAAGACTTCATATTCCTATCTTCCACATGGAAGCAGGCAACAGATGCTTCGATTTCAACGTCCCGGAGGAAATAAACAGAAGGGTGATCGATCATATTTCCGATTTCAACCTGGTATATACTGAACACGCCCGCCGGCACCTGATAAGCGAGGGCCTCCCCCATCGCCGCATCTACCTGACCGGATCTCCAATGTTCGAAGTACTGAATTATTACAAACCAAAAATAGAAGACTCCAAAATACTGGAGAACTTATCATTGCAGGAACCGGCAATCGGTAACTATTTCCTCGTTTCCACCCACCGCGAGGAGAATGTTGACAACCAGAAAAACCTACACAAAATCCTTTCGGTTCTCAACAGACTTTGTGAAATCTACAATCTGCCGGTGGTGGTCTCCACCCATCCCAGAACGAGGAAAAGACTGGAAGATGTAACAGATATAAAGATCAATCCATTGATCCAATTCCTCAAACCTTTTGGATTCCTCGATTATAACAAACTGCAGATGTGTGCCAAATGTACGCTGTCCGACTCCGGGACTATAAGCGAGGAATCGTCAATACTGAATTTCCCGGCTATCTCGCTGCGGCAGTCGATGGAGAGACCGGAGGCTCAGGATGCCGGAACTATAATACTTACGGGATTTGAACCGGAAGTGGTACTGGCTTCAATCGAAACGGCTATTAAGGAACATGACCAGAATATACCGAAACTGGTTTCGCCCGATTACCTTGTGCCTGACACTTCGTGGAGGGTGCTGAAACTCATCCTGGGATTGTCATCATTGTCAAATAAGTGGCATGGGATAAATATTTAAGAAAGAAGAGGTTTCCCAGACATCAAAAAAGCTGAATTCAGCATGTAGTTGCTGACTGCCGTGGCAGGACTTTCCTGAGCTACCTGCTTTCAATATAATCTAGCATTATCCGCTTAAGGATATTTGCAAATTTAACATCAGGTATTTCCTCCTTCGTGAAAAACTGCAAACGCTCACCCTCCAGAAGAGGTATCTCCTCTATTGGTAAAGCTATCCTTCCGCTATAGATATACTTGATATTGGGATAAGCATCTCCCTCAAGACACAGGTACTCTTTGAAGAAGCTGTAGTCTTTCAGATCGAAATCTATCTCCTCCTTTACCTCCCGGATCAAGGCCTCCTCCGGCGTCTCCCCTTCCTCAACATGACCTCCTATAAGGTCCCAGTGATAAGGAAAAGGAATTCCGGGCTTTCCATCTCTCAGATAGAGAAGGAATTCTCCGTTGTCATTTTCAAGGATAATCTGGGCGATCTTTTTCACTTCAAATTTATACTTCCGAATTATTATCCGTCAGGAATTACTGACTCATGTCGTCAGGGAAGACATTCAGCGCAAAAACATTAGCACACAGGCCGGTCATGGCTACAATAGCCTGACTCACTCAAGATAGGTATAACCGTACAGTCCCGACCTGTAATTAGACAGGAATTCCTTGCCTTCCTCAATGGTTATAATACCCGCCTTTACCGACGTGGTAACCCAGGTCTCCACGGTTCTGACAAGCTTTTTAGGATTATACTGGACATATTCCAGAACCTCTGCAACTGTTTCTCCATCAATAACCTGATCGATCTTGTATCCATCCTCATCAACCGATACATGAACCGCGTTGGTATCTCCGAAAAGATTGTGAAGGTCACCAAGTATCTCCTGGTAAGCACCGACAAGGAAAACACCCAGGTAATACGGATCTTTCCCTTTCAGGGAGTGCAGGGGAAGATGATAAGGTATGTTTCGCGTTGATATGAAATTATCGATCTTACCGTCCGAGTCACATGTCATATCCTGAATGGTTGCCGTCCGCGTGGGTTCCTCGTTCAGCCTGTGGATAGGCATGATTGGAAATATCTGGTCGATGGCCCATGAATCGGGAAGCGACTGGAAAAGCGAGAAGTTGCAGAAATATTTGTCCGACAGTATCTTCGATATCTGTCTCAGCTCATCAGGAACATGCTTTATAACATTGGCCAGACCGTATACCCTCCTGGCAACCGACCAAAACAGCCTCTCAACCTGTGCCCTGGTTTTCAGGTCGATAAGACCAAGGCTGAAGCGATCAAGCGCCTCTTCCCTTATCTGCTGGGCGTCGTGCCATGTCTCAAGCATCCTTGGCTGATTTACAGTGTCCCATAGTTCATAAAGCTCCTTCACCAGTTCATGATCTTCTTCACTAATAGTCTCATCCTCGTCCCATGAAGGCTGGGTAGTGGCCTCGAGTACTTCAAAAATCAGCACTGAATGATGAGCTGCAAGTGATCGTCCCGATTCGGTGATTACATTCGGATGAGGAATATTGTTCTTGTTGGCAGCATCGACAAAGGTGCTGACAGAGTCATTTACATACTCCTGAATAGAGTAATTGACACTGCTCCCGCTGTTTGCAGAACCTGTACCGTCATAATCCACCCCAAGGCCTCCCCCGATGTCGACGAATTCAACATCGAAACCCATTTTGTGAAGCTGAACATAGAAATGGGAAGCTTCCCTGAGTGCAACCTTTATCCTGCGTATCTTGGTAACCTGGCTGCCAATATGAAAATGGATCAGCTTGACGCAATCCACCATTTTATTTCTTTCGATAACGTCCAGCGCTTCAAGCAATTCACTAGATGTCAGGCCGAACTTGCTGATGTCGCCTCCCGATTCTTCCCATTTGCCGCTGCCGGCACTCGCGAGCTTGATGCGTATCCCCAGGTTCGGTCTGACCTTAAGCCGCCTGGCAATACTGATTATCAGCTTAAGTTCATTGAGTTTCTCAATGACCAGAAAAATCCTCTTCCCCATCTTCTGGGCAAGAAGCGCAAGTTCTATATAGGCTTCATCCTTATAGCCATTGCAGATGATAAGCGACTCCGGATCAGTGTTAATGGCGATAACAGCATGAAGTTCAGGCTTCGAACCGGCTTCAAGACCAATGTTGAATTTCTTGCCGTGGCTGACTATTTCCTCCACAACAGGCTTCATCTGGTTGACCTTTATCGGATAGATTATAAAGTTCTGAGCCTTGTAGTCGTATTCTTCCGCGGCAGCTTTAAAACATTGGGAGATAGTGATGATCCGGTCGTCGAGGATATCCGGAAATCTTATGAGAACCGGTGTTGTGACATCTGAAAGGCTAAGCTCGTCGATAAGTTCCTTCAGATCGACTGCAACACCATCTTTTGCCGGCGTTACTTCCACATTCCCCTTTTCATTGATTGAGAAATAATCAACACCCCAGCCATTGATATTGTAAAGCTCAGCAGAATCATCTACTTTCCATCTTCTCATTTCTCTTCAGATTTCAGTTTTTACGTGTTGAAATAAAAATTATATACTGATGAAAAAATTTTTGCAATTATATTAAAATAAAGGCAATTAGGGAAGATATTGAGGAAAATATTTAAAGGCCTGGCGGATCGTGCCGCCGTACCCGTCATTTATATCAATTTCATTTCTTAAAAGCACAGAGAATTTTATTTCCCTGGCCTCGTTTTAAGCCCGGTCTTTTCAATCAGTTTGTAAACCGGAAACTCATTATACCCGCGTCCCCACTGTGGCACCAGGTATTTGTCGAAGAAATTCCATGTAACAAGTCCGTCATTCGAGAGCGGCTCAAGAAGGTAGGCAGCAAGATTTGCCAGAGGCTGTGAGGTTCTGACAACATAGGTTCCTGCCTTGAAAGAAACAAGTTCAGTTACAAACTTTCCCTTGATGGTATTGGTGTAATGCCCCTGGTTGAGACGCTGGGCTCCCTTCAGTTCGCTTATCACGAATCTTTCAACCTGAAACTCTGAATCTTCCTCAAGCACCTCGACCTTTATCCCATGCAGGGCAAGAAGATCCAGTACATCAGGGTCGCTGGTCTTCAAAAGATAGGCAAAGGGGAAGATTACCTGCCTGGTGCTGAAATAATCAATATAATACGGAACCGTAACCGTAAGCTGAACATCGGTCTTTTCATACCTCTTCCATCCGTCAGTTTCGCCAATCAGCTTAGCCTCGTAAGTCTTGATGGTAACCTTTTCCGGAGCCGGTCGAACGTCGAATTCAATAGCAAAAGAATCGGTCGACGCCGGATTCAGTCCGCGTGAAACGGTCCTGGCATCAGTCTCCCTTATCATGTCCCTGATCTCATCCTTATTGGCCGACACGTAATCAGCCAGAGAACGGATAAGCCAGTAACATCCTTTGACCCTCGATTCATAATCAGCGTAAACATAGTTTTCATTAAGTATCGCCAAACGATTCCTCAGACCAAAGTATTCAGTCATATAGCGGGGCACTGAAGCATCGTAGAACCAGCCGGTCTCTGGATTTCCCATGTCATTGAACTCACCGTAAAAGCAGTTTTCGACACCGTATTTTTTCAGCAATGATTCCGACATTGCAGGCGCCATTCTATCGCGCATGTATTTAATAAGCGAATTGTCGCCATTCGGGTTGACCATCCATGTAAATGTCACCGGTTCAACATGGTATGAACCATTCGTGGTATGGCAATCCATGAAAACCCGGGGATCCCACCTGTTGAATACATTGCTAACCACACCCCTGATCTCCGGCGATTCAAGCTTCATGGCATCCCGGTTAAGGTCAAGCATCTGAGCATTATACCTTATGCCGACACCATTCACCGGACCATTCTGATAGGTTCTGTGGAGGGTGGAAATTGGTTCGTTGCCGTCGGGATTGAGATTGGGGCACATAAGGAAGACGATGTTGTCAAGTAGCCCTGGATGCTTGCCGGCCAGGAGATCCCGGGCAAACATCAGAACGGCCTCCTTGCCTTCCACCTCGTCGGCGTGGATATTGGCCTGGACATATATTACAATCCTGCGGTCGTTTTCAAGATCTTCCGGACCGGCAGGAAGAGGATTGCCGATAACCAGTAAAGGTACAACGCGCCCTTCCGTTGAGACGGCAATATGCTCCACCCTCACAAAAGGAGATGCATCAAGATGCTTCACGAAAGTCATCACATCTTCATAATTTGCCGTGGAAGTAAAGCGTGAGCGCTCGGCAACAGTGAGGAAAGGATCCTGTGAATACCCGCTTATTCCACTGAATATTAACAAGGTGATTAAAATTATATGCTTCTTCATCATAAAAGAATTTAAGATTTAATGACATGAAGTCTGCCCCGCTCAAACCGGGAAACCACACATGACTGAAAACTATATAAATTAGATGTATGCGGATTTGACATATGTGGACTTCATTGAATCTTTTTTGAGAGTTGCAATAATAGTTATTAAAAGAAGATGATTGACTGCATTGCCTTAAAATTTTCGATTGTCCCGGCCTGCCAGATATATCATCACGCCCTACGAAATATGTTGTTGCACCCTGCCGGGCTCCGGGTTGTTTTATCAAGACTTTTCAAGCTTCCCTTACCCCGAATGATGGACGGCAAGGCTTCTCACTATTGGCACATATATCACATAATGTAATCCTTAAAAAGATTTCAACTTTAATCAAGCGTATTCAATAAATACATATATTTGCAGATTAATTTTTAAATCACAACACAATGAACAAAGGAACAGTTAAGTTTTTTAATGTATCAAAAGGTTTTGGATTCATTAAAGATGCCGATTCGGACAACGAGTATTTCGTACATGCAACAGGCCTGATTGACAAGATTAAGGAAAATGACGAAGTTACATTCGAACTTGCCGAAGGTAAAAAGGGTATAAATGCAGTCAACGTAAAACTAGCATAATTCCAGGCACATAACGGAATCTTAAAGGAGGCCTCACAGAGAGCCTCCTTTTTTTATGCAATCTCCCCTTCGCGCAGTCTTTCAGGGGAGGTTTTTATGTAAAAAACATACGAATTATTATCGAATAACAATAAGCTGGTTATTGTTATTCGATAATTATTTTACCCAAAACAATATGATTTTACAGGATATAAGTTATGCGAACAAGCGTTGTCGATCCCGGCAAGCCTTGTTCCATCCTTCTATTTATTTTTCTCCGCCTTCTTTGCTTTCTTGGCGGCACGCTTTTCCTTAAGCGATTTTGTAGCCTGCTTCTTTACGTTTACCTGTTCCTTGGATTTTTCGTGTGACATGACTCAAGATTTTAAGGATTAAACAAGAAATTCAAATATAGAAATTCAACAAGTCTTATCAAAACCGGCAGGCCTTTCTTCATGGAAAACTGTTTTCTAAATGACTTCAGAATACCATCGTCTCCGCCGCATACTTACCTGTCAGCCATAACTCCCAGATCCCTTGCAGCCTCCATCAGCCGGATGAACTCCGCCCTGTAGCCTTCACTGTCATCTCCGCGGGCTGATCTTGCAAGCCTGACAGCTTCATCAACAGATGAATTTCCTTTATATTCAGAATCCCCCAATATCATGCCGAATTCTGCCACAGCTGCCGCAAACCGCAGATTATCAGAAGAGCCATCAATATTCCGCACATAATCCCTGACTGCTTTTTCGAGCAAAACACTCGATGATCCTTCAGGTTTCTTGTAACGGATTTTTATTGTAAGAAACTCATCCGACGGGATATTTCCCGGCTTAATCACGGGATTAGCCTGGTACTTCAGAGGATCGACCGCGGGAGTCTCATCTTCGGTTCCGGCAGGCACAAGCTCGTACAAGGCAGTCACGTTATGCCCCGACCCCATCTCGCCCGCGTCTTTCCTGTCGTCATTGAAATCCTCTTCGTTCAAAAGCCGGTTTTCATATCCTATTAATCTGTACGACTGAACCTTTGCCGGATTGAACTCTATCTGAAACTTGACATCCTTCGCGATAGTGAACAAAGTGCCTCCGAATTCCTTTACCAGCACTCTCCTGGCTTCCTGAAGATTATCAATATACGAGTAATTGCCGTTTCCCTTGTCAGCTATAATCTCCATTTTATCATCCTTCAGGTTGCCCTTGCCGAAACCAAGCACCGTCATAAAAATACCGCGGTCGCGGTTATCTGCCACCAGTCTCTCCATTCCACCGTTGCTCGATTCTCCAACGTTAAAATCACCGTCGGTTGCCAGAATGATCCGGTTGTTGCCTCCTTTTATGAAATTCTTCGAAGCAACTTCATAGGCAAGTCTCAGCCCTGCTCCACCTGCAGTCGAACCTCCGGCTTCAAGATTGGATATTGCATTCATTATCTCGTCTTTCCTGTTTCCTGGAGTTGATTCGAGCACAAGCCCTGCAGCGCCTGCATAAACGACCATGGCTACACGGTCCTGAGGCCTCAGCTCATTTACCAGAAGCCCGAAGGCCGATTTCAGAAGCGGAAGTTTGTCGGGCGAATTCATCGAACCCGAAACATCAATAAGAAAAACAATGTTCGAGGGAGGAAGCGATGACTTGTCAATGCTCCTGCCTTTCAGACCGACAAGGAGAAGATGATGCTCCTTGTTCCACGGACATACCGAAAGCTCCGAAGTAAGCGAAAACGGATGGATGCCTTCAGGTTCAGGATAATCGTACCTGAAGTAGTTTATCATCTCCTCTACCCTCACGGCTTCCGGGGGAGGAAGAGAGCCGCTGTTGATGAATCGTCTGATATTCGACCATGAGGCATTGTCGACATCAATGGAGAATGTGGAAAGAGGATTGCTTCTGACACTTCGGAATCCGTTCTCGGTGGTTGAAGCATAACCCTCCGTGTTAAAAGCCCTGTTATACCTTGAGAATCCGCCGTGGGGAATCATTGAATAAGCAGGAGCAGCCTCAGCCCTGTTCCAGGACGACTTCTGTTTTCCACCGCCATAGCCAATGACAATAACTTCATCAAGCGACACTTTTTCTTCATGCATGATCACATTTATGATTGTCCGGTTCTTTATCCTTTCTGTTATCGTCACAAAGCCGACCATTCCGAACTGAAGAAAATCGTCTCCCTGTTTAATCTCTAAACTGTAATTGCCGCCCTGATCCGTTACCGTCCCGCTTCTGCTTCCCTTTACAGTTACAGTCACCCCGGCCAGGGGCATCCCTGAAGAGTCCGTTACCCTGCCGGTGATAGTACTTTTCTGTGAAAAAGACAGCAGCATCACCGGAACTGCAAATAAAATTGCCATAATTGATAGTTTCCTTTCCATAATAGTCTGTTTTTTGATTAGTATTTTTCAACAGGATGCAAGGGAAAAGGGAATTCCATAAATAAAAATGAATTTTTTTGCTTTTATCCTATCTTTGAGAAGAACCGGGAGAGGATTTCAGTTCTGAAAATGAAGACTGAAGGCCGGCTCCGGAGATATCAGGATTCAGTTACTCACAACATGCTGTTCAGATCGAGAGTCAGAAATTCCCATAAGCCTGCGGATGAAGAATTACTAAGCCAGTTCCGTGCAGGCGGAGACCTTAAGGTACTGGGGGAACTCTACTCGCGATATATGCACCTTGTTTACGGGATCTGCCTCAAATACCTGAAAAACAATGAAGAGGCCAAGGACGGGGTGATGCAGATATTTGAAAAGCTCATTACCGTGGTCCCCGGGCACAATATAGTTAACTTCAAAAGCTGGCTGCATGTGGTGGCAAAGAATTACTGCCTCATGCAGATCAGGTCGGACAGGTCGGGAAAGGAAAAACTCAACGACTGGCTAAATGATCCTGTTGTTTATATGGAAAATGTCGTTGAAATGCATCCTTTGGATGAAGAGGATGAGCAGCAATCTCTGAAGGCAGCCATCGAGGACTGCATCAAAAGGCTAAATGAGAAACAGAGAAGCTGTATCATACAATTTTATTATAACGACAGATGCTATAACGAGATCTCGGCTGACCTTGGTATTGATGAAAAGAAGGTGAAAAGCCATCTTCAAAACGGCAAAAGAAATCTCAAAATTTGTCTTGAAAGAAAAAATGTCAGAAAAGAATAAATACGGCAAAGCTGCCGGAGATGATTTCCTCCGCTACCATTCCGGAAAAATGACGGAGAAGGAAAGGAATGCCTTTGAGAAGGAGCTTCAGAAGGATCCCTTTGCCGAAGAAGCATCGGAAGGCTTCAGTAGTATTGATGCTGAAACTGCAGGTAGAGACCTTGCAGACTTGAACAGGAGACTGAGAAAGCGCGTTTCGGCAGCTAACAGGAGACTTTGGTACGGTATCGCGGCATCAGTTGCAGTGCTTTTAACCATTTCAGCAATCCTGCTGCTATACCGCCCGGAGAACAGGATTGAAGAAATCGCGTATAACCAGCCTGAAAGCAGTCCCGGTGAGCCAGGCATCCAAATTACTGAACCTGAAAAGGATCTGAGCGAATCAAAACCGGCTGAATCTCCCAAAAAGGCAGCAGTTGAAGAAAAATCGGAAGCATACCGGCCGTCTGTCGTGGCAGCGGACGAACCTGCCTCTGAAAAGGACATACAACAGGAGATTTTAAATAAGAAAGATATTTCAGTAACTCATGATCCTGTAAGACCTGCAGCAGTTTCCGAGGTTGCCCGGACAATTATTGCTGAAAAAAGGAAGGAAAGAAAAGTTACTCTGGCCGACATGGCGGTAATGCCTCCGGCTTTTATAAGCGGAAGGATTATCTCATCGGAGGATAACCTGCCTTTACCCGGAGCCAGCATAATGATAAAAGGTACAAACCAGGGTACTGTTTCGGATGAGAACGGTTATTTCACTATTGAAGATACCGGTAATCAGGAAGTGACACTGGTTGCCGGCTTCATCGGAATGGATTCCAAAGAATTCAAAGCAATTCCCGGCGCCGGAAATGAAATAATTCTTGATCCTTCGGCGCTGGCTCTCAATGAGATTGTTGTGGTTGGCCACGGGCTAAGTGGCAAATCATCCGATTCAGAGGATACTGAGCCGGGTTACAGTCCGCCGGCCCCCGTTACCGGACACAGGGAATTCAACAGGTATATCCGGGAAAACATGATCCGCCCTGATACCGCTACAGCCGGACAGAGAAATGTGGTCGTTCTTTCATTCGTCGTCAGCGAAACCGGTAATATCGACAGTATTGAAGTTGTGAGAAGCAAGGGCAGGATCTATTCCGATGAAGCCATCAGACTGCTGAAAGAAGGCCCGGCATGGAAACCTGCCATTGAATACGGGATTGAAAAAAGTGAAAGGGTAAGATTGAGAATCGTGTTCAGATGATTTGTTTTTCATTTCTTCAATCTGGTGCAAATCCATGAAATATTGATTTTTCGGAGAAAGTCATTACTTTTAATGGCCTGAAACCTGATCATATCCAGGAAAATCATATTATGCACGGAAGACTGTCTCTCCACGGGTAAATCCGGTACTGAGGGTGCCCGGCAAGGGAGTTGCGTGGTTTGATATGATCAAGGTGTTCGAAGCTGTTGATATAGGCAGGAGTATTAATCCTGAGATTAAAAAAATCTGGGATTTTACACAAGAATAGTTTATTTTAAGGGTCGTGTTTGTGTATTTGATACATGATATTTCATTACAAATGAGTTAAAATGGAAAAAATTATTTTTACAGGAACGTTCGTAATCGCACTGCTTGTGACAGGCTGCACTTCCAGAATGAATGACGGCAACTATCCCGGCAATCCTGAGCCATTGCTTCAGAATGCCTATGTAAAGCTGCCTCTCGGTTCGGTAAAACCTGAAGGCTGGCTCAGGGATCAACTCGAGGCTCAGGCCGGAGGACTGACAGGCCATGTAGATGACTTCTGGCCCGATCTTGTCAACTCCTCATGGCGGGGAGGTGATGGTGAAGCCTGGGAAAGAGGCCCCTACTTCCTCGACGGACTGGTACCTCTTGCTTACCTCCTGGATGATGAGAGACTGAAGGACAAGGTGAAAGAATGGATAGAACCCATAATCTCAAGCAGTACCGATTCAGGCTGGTACGGACCTGCAAAAAACAAGGACAGATGGCCTCTG
Organism: Bacteroidales bacterium; assembly: GCA_012519515.1. Classification (GTDB taxonomy): domain Bacteria; phylum Bacteroidota; class Bacteroidia; order Bacteroidales; family VadinHA17; genus LD21. The sequence goes on from JAAYQC010000008.1 coordinate 15,026, forward strand.
GCAGTCGCGAACAAGGTTCTGATGCAATACTATGAGGTAAGCGGCGATGACCGGGCCCTGGAGGTCATAAAAAAATACTTCAGATACCTTCATGAAACACCACCCGACTGGCCCGACAAGGACTGGCGCGGCGTCAGGGCTATGGAAAACGCTGTCACGGCTTACTGGCTGTACAGGCAGACACAGGAGCCATGGATACTTGAGGTGATCAGCTCAATCCAGAACAATAGCTCAGACTGGACTTCGTACTATGAAAAATTCCCCTGGGACTCGGCTGCTTCGGCTGATAAGAGAATTCCGCTGAATTGGGGTCCCGACGGACTAACCGCTCACGTTGTAAATAATGCCATGGCAATCAAATATCCCGGACTGTGGTACCAGCAGTCGGGTGACCGGAGATTCAGCGATGCGGTGTTTGAAGGAATCAAAAAGTATGATCTCAATCACGGACAGGCGGGAGGAAGATTCTCTGGCGACGAGCATCTGTCGGGAAAATCGCCCGACCGCGGTACAGAACTTTGCGCTGTAGTCGAATACATGTTTTCACTTGAGGAATTATATGCCATCTTCGGCGACAACCGGCTTGCCGACAGGCTCGAACTCCTTGCCTATAACGCACTTCCGGGAACAACAACACCCGACATGTGGGCACACCAGTACGACCAGCAGTCAAATCAGGTTGTCGTTAACGGTGAAAAAAGAGCATGGAGCACTAACGGCAACTATTCGAATATCTACGGACTGATGCCGAATTTCGCCTGCTGCCTGGCAAACATGCACCAGGGATGGCCCAAATTCGTTTCCAGCCTCTGGATGGCAACCAACGATAAGGGACTTATTGCAGTGGCTTACGGACCATCATCAGTGAAGGCAAAGGTGGGAAATGGCCGGATGGTAGAAATAACAGAGGAAACATATTACCCCTTCGACGGAAAAATCAAATTCAGTATAAAATCCGAAGAAGCGGTCAGGTTTCCCCTTTACCTAAGAATACCAGACTGGGCCGACACCGCCGTGATAAGCTATAAGGACAAAATAATATATGAAAAGGGAGGATCGACTGCAAAGATATTTGCCCGCTGGGATCCGGACGATGTCATCACCATGGAACTGCCAATGGATGTAAGGGCTGAAAAAAGATACAACAATTCCCTGTCCCTGCTCAGAGGGCCGCTTTATTACTCGCTCAGGATCGGAAAAGAATTCAAGAGTGTAAAAATCAATTATGATAACTTCGGATACATGGGAAGCGTAGACTGGGAGATAAATCCGCTCACTCCCTGGAATTACGGGCTGATGGTCGACAGGAACAACCTGAAAAGAGGTATCACTGTCATTACTGCTGAGCCCGGCAAATATCCCTTTGCCGACAGGGGCGACATGATCTGGTCAGCCGATTCAGCCAGGTATCTGCCCTGGGATCAGGATGCCCCGGTGATCCTCAAAACCAGGGGTATGCTTATACCAGGATGGACATTGAAGGATAACTCGGCCGATATTCCCCCTCTTAGCCCTGTCAAACCGGAAGGCGACAATGCAGTCATCGAACTGGTTCCATACGGCAGCGCGAGACTGAGGATCACTGAATTCCCGGTAATCGACCTGACACAGGTGGTAAGTGTCTTGAAGTAATGGTCTTGCGGTCGGGCGGTCTTGCGGTCGGGCAGTCTTGCGGTCTTGCGGTCGGGCGGTCGCCGGCTACGAAGTCAGGACTATATGACAGCGGTTTTTTCTTTCAGCCACTCTTTCTCGTCTTCCGTAAGATGGGGGTTCAGACGCACGAAGACTTCAGCATGATAGGCGTTTAGCCACTCAATTTCGTGAGGTTCAAGAAGCGATTTGTCTATCAGCGACTTATCTATATAGCACAATGACATAGTTTCGAAACGGAGAAACCTGCCAAATTCCGTTTCTTCATCAACGTAGCATAGTATGATGTTTTCTGTCCTGATACCGTATTCACCCTCCCTGTAGATAGCCGGTTCATTGGAGGTAAGCATGCCTGCGGCGATGTCGGTTTTATTGTCGGCCGGACTTATACTCTGTGGACCCTCGTGAACATTAAGGCAATAGCCTATTCCATGACCTGTTCCATGAGCGTAATTCATTCCCGATCCCCACATAGCCCTGCGGGCAACCAGATCGAGCTGGTAACCCCTGGTACCTTCGGGAAACTTGGAAAGCGCAAGGTTAATATGTCCCTTCAGGACAAGGGTAAAGTCCGATATCTGTTGTTCCGAGGGGATATTGACAGCTATTGTCCGGGTTATGTCGGTTGTGCCTCCCGGGTACTGTCCTCCTGAATCAACCAGAAGAATACCCCTGTCCCCTATCACGGCTCCCGAACCTTTTTCTGCATGGTAATGAGGCTGGGCGCTGTTTTGATTGAAGGCAACTATGGTTTCAAACGATGGCTTCAGAAATCCTTCCTGCTCCGCCCTGAATTCATCGATTTTCCCAGAAAGCGAGTCTTCAGTCATGACAATGCTTCCATGCTTGCTTTCGAACCAGTGGAAAAACCTGGTCAGGGCAACTCCGTCCTTAACCATCACCTTTTCAATATTCGCTATTTCAGTCCGGTTCTTAACCGACTTCAATCTGCAGGGAATGCTTATATCCTCAATAAATCCCGATGCCGTGGACAATGCCCTGAACAATTCAAGCGATGTGACCTGGGGATTAAGGAATACAGACTCCCCTTCGGCAACAACAGAAATTATTTCAGTCACTTCCTCATAAGGAAGTATAACTATTCCGAGCCTGTCAAATTCAGATGCGAGCTTTGGGGGTATCTTGGCCTGATCGATGAAAAGCAACACCTGCTCTTGCCCCACTAGTGCAAAACACAATAACAGCGGACTGTATTTAAGATCGTTGCCCCTGATATTCAAAAGCCACATTATATCCTCAGGTGAAGACAACAGATGGTAAGCTGCACCGGCTTTCTTCATCCCATCCCTTAGCTCGGCTAGTTTTTTGGCTCTTCCCTTTCCTGAGTATTCAAGAGTATGATCGAAGGCCACGGAAAAAGGAAGTGAAGGACGGTCGGACCATAACTCCGATATCAGATCACAGTCAGTTTCAAAGTTCACTTTCTTCCCTTCAAGCCTCTGTTCAAGTCTTCTGAAAGCAGAAGCCGGAAATATCCTCCCGTCAATCCCGATTTTATCTCCTGCACCTGCATTCTCTGCAACAAAATCCATATAATCGTTTCTCCGGTACTGGCCGGGGCGCATTAATTCGAATCCCGAACCGGCTAACTGACGCACGGCCTGGATAAAATACCTCGAATCGGTCCATAAGCCGGCATGCGATTCCGTGATCACAACAGTGGCTGCAGAACCCGTAAAGCCTGTAAGCCACCTGATCAACTGCCAGTGTTCAGCTATGTACTCCCCAAGGTGAGGATCGGACATTGGAAGAATATAAATGTCAATCCCTTTTCCCTTCATGGCATTGCGAAGACTCAGCAGTTTTTCAGCAGGAGACGGCATTTATGATAAGTAACTGAGGTTTTAGTGCGAAATAATTAACAACAGATAGTAATAGTTATTTTTCTTTACCGAAGAAATTTTCAAGCCAGAAATTATTCGCTTCATTCCTCGAATGCAAGGCCTTCGCCCCGCCCCAGCCATGACGGCCATTCGGGTAGAGCATGAAACTGAATGTTTTACCTTCGTCCTGCAAACGCGAGATAAGGTATATTGAATTCTGCATGTGAACATTGTCGTCAAGGTCACCGTGAGTCATATACAGCTTTCCCCTTAAGTTTTTCGCCCAGGTAAGCGCTGACCCGTCCCTGTAGCCTTCCGGATTGTCCTGGGGGGTATCCATGTATCGTTCAGTATAGACATCGTCGTAAAGCCTCCAGTCGGTAACCGACGATCCTGCAAATCCGTGAGTCCAGTAATCCGCTCCGCGGGTAAGCGCCATACAGGTCATGTAACCGCCGTAGGAGCTTCCCGTAATGCCCATTCTTGTACCATCGACAAAGGGCCTGGAAAGAAGCCACTTTACCGCATCCTGATAATCAAGGATCTCCCATTTGCCAAGACAGCGGTAAAGATAATCAAGACCCCTCTTGCCGAAATGGCCCGAACCCCTGTGATCGACGGTAAAGGTAATTATCCCGTTCTGAGAGTCCCACGAAGGATTGTCGCCCTGCCATCTGTTGCTGACATTCTTTGAATCGGGACCACCGTAAATCCTGAAAATAACAGGATATTTCCCTGAAGGATTGAAGCCAA
>JAAYQC010000051.1 GCA_012519515.1 Bacteroidales bacterium
AGCCGACTGGTTCAGATTCATGAAATCCATGTCAATGGTATCCCAGGGGATATCCCTGTTAAGCTGAGTGTGGAAGTGAAGAAAGGGCTTGCTCAGTACCGAAAGTCCCTTTGTCCACATTTTTGCCGGCGAAAATGTATGCATCCATGTTATCAATCCTATACACCGGCTGTTGTGACTGGCATCCGAGCACAGTTCAAAAATGGATTCCGGGGAGGTAAGAACAGGCTTGAAGACTACCTTTACCGGTATCGCGGGAGAATTGTCAAGAGCCTCCGTTATTGCCCTTGAATCAGCAGCTACCTGAAGCAGGGTGTCAGGCCCGTAAAGCTCCTGACTACCCGTGACAAACCAGACTTCTTTACTTTTAAAATCGTACATAATATTTCAATTATTGATTAATCCCTGTGCGCGGCTTACCAGAAATAAGCATAAAATGCTATTATGACAGCAATGATAAGACCCGAGAAGAAAAGATCCCAGTTGTTGTAACTGGCCCTTACCAGCGCTTTTTGTTCGGGGCTTGCGGATCCCACGTGCAGACCCTTGATCAATTCCGGATCCTTTGGCGTGGTAAAGTAGCTTATTATCATCATCAGCACAATCACGAAGAAGAACAGGATAACCTCGTAGTTGTAATTGTTCATACCGATGAATATCGAATAGAGCAGGCCCTCACCCGACATTCCCTTGCCAAAGATATTGAAGCCCAGCCTGGTCATACCCAGTACAAATCCGACAAGAAGCCCCCACAGACCGGCTTTGGGAGTGATCTTCTTCGAAAGAATCCCCAGCAGGAAGACCGCTGCAATACCGGGTGCAAGCATTGACTGAACATCCTGGAGATAGGCATACAGGAATTTCCCCAGTCCCTTCATCACCGGTATCCAGAGTACGCCGAGAACTACAACAACCACTGTTGCAATACGGCCTACCCTTACCAGTTCCTTTTCCGAAGCCTGTGGCCTGAACTTCTCGTAGAAGTCGACCGTGAACAGGGTCGCGGATGAGTTGAACAGGGAAGCGAGCGAGCTCATAAGAGCTGCAAGTATGCCTCCAACAACCAGTCCCTTGAATCCAAGAGGCAGCAGTTCCTTAACCAAAACCGCGAATGCCGAATCCGAATCGGGAAGGTATATCATGCCCTTGGTATTAAGAGCATAGGCAATCATACCGGGAATGAGGAAGATGAAGACAGGAAGAAGCTTGAAACCTGCACCGAGGATAGCTCCCCTCCTGGACTGAGTCATATCGCGACCCGACAGGACCCTTTGAACTATGTACTGGTCGGTACACCAGTACCAGAAACCGATAATGGCCGATCCCAGTATAACACCGGTCCACGGAAAATCCTTATCCTTTGCCGATCGCATCAGCTCTGTCATGGTATCACCATAATCGTTCACAGGCACTGCACTGCAGATCTCCATAACCTGCGACCATCCGCCGACCTTTATGAGTCCGAGAATCAGGATCACGATTGATCCGAGAAGAAGTATCGGCGTCTGAAGTACTGATGTCGCCAGTACGGCTCTCATACCTCCAAGTGTGGTATAGATACCCGTCAGTACAACCAGACCGATGGCACTGATCCAGAAGAAGTCAATACCGAACATCGACTCGATGCCGAAAACCTGCTTGAAAACAATGCCGCCCGCGTAAACCGTCACCGCTACCTTTGTAAACACGTAGCTGACAAGCGAGATGATGGAGAGAACACTTCTCGCGCCCTTGTTATACCGCTTTTCAAGGAATTCGGGCATGGTGAAAACTCCGCTTCGAGCGTAAAAAGGAACAAAAAACCACGCCAGGATCAGTATGATCCACCCGTGCACTTCCCAGTGAGCCATTGCCATCCCGCTGGAGGCCCCGGCCCCGGCAAGACCAACAAGATGCTCCGATCCGATGTTTGAGGCAAAAATCGATGAGCCGATAGCCAGCCATGTTGCATCGCGACCTGCCAGAAAGTAATCGGCAGAGGTCTCCGATTTTTTTCTCGTCACCCAAACGATAATACCTATCAGGCCCAGACAGAAAAGGCCTAGAACGATCCAGTCTAAGATTCCCATAACCAGAGTTTTAAGTGAGTAATATTAAGGTTAACTGAATTTTAAATGATCAGATTGAAGAAAAAGGTACTTATTTTTCAAATGTAAATAAAAATATATTATTAAATGTACCTTTTACACTTAAAAAATCTTAAGAACGGCATGCGGCTAGCGGCGGGCGGCTCATATGAAAGTAGAAAGTGGAAAGAACGGCCTGCGGCTGGCGGCTGGCGGCGAGCGGTTTGGGGTTCAGAGTTCGGAGTTCAGGGTTAAGTGTTTAGGGTTCAGGGTTTAGTGTTCAGAGTTTAGTGTTCAGAGTTTAGTGTTCAGAGTTTAGTGTTTAGTGTTTTAGTGTTTAGAGTTTAGCGTTCAGGGTTAAGCGTTTAGTGTTTAGCGACATAGTCAAATGCCTCATTGTAAGAGACCTGCAGGACTTGCACGACAATGTATCATGTATAATAGGCGATGTATTATAGGCGATGTGCCGCTTTAGAAGAGACCGCAAGACTGCAAGACTGCAAGACCGCAAGACCGCAAGACTGCAAGACCGCAAGACTGCAAGACCTGTCACTGCCCCCTGTGCCCCGTGCTTTTGCCGCCAGCCGCATGCCGCTCGCCGCAAGCCGTTCCTCCACCCTGCGCCCTGCGCCCTGTGCTCTGTGCCCTAAGCCATTTACTAATTGCTCATTGCTAATTGCTCATTGCTAATTGCTCATTGCTAATTGCTCCCCACTCCCTCAGCGAATCCTCAATAAAGTCGATTATCTTCTGATTATCCGCCTTTCCGGTTCCGCTGACGGGAAATGGCTCCCCGAACCTGAAGTGAATATGTTTGCTGCTATCAAGCGGACCAAGTTCCTTGATGATCTTTCCCTGACCCCAGAAATCCGTTTTCAACGCGATGGGCACAACATTGACTCCTGCCTTTTTTGCAAGTTTTACCCCTAACGAATTGAATTCCTCAGGCTTGAAAACTATGCTCCGAGTACTTTGTGGGAAGATTATAACCGATATTCCTTTTGAAAGCAGATCAAGCCCTTTTGTCATCACTATTTCAAAATCCTTTCTCGGATCAGTCCTCCCGACCACAACCGGATCGCGCGATCGCATTACATGGCCGAAGAGAGGATGCTTCACAAGGCTCTCCTTCACCACGAAGGTAACCTCGCGATGGGGAGCAATTATCCCAGGGAGAATCATCGTCTCAAGAGTGCTCATGTGATTGGCAATAAAAACTACCGGTCCCGGATCGCGGCTAATATTCTCCATGCCGGATATTTTAAACAAACCTCCGGCCTTCTCAATGAATCTGAAAATGTAAAATGATGAATCGGCCCAGGCTTTCCTGTCGTAAATTCCCTTTATAGCCTGTCTCCTTGTCCTTAGCACGATAACCGCGTATTTCAAAGTGAAATACAGACGGTTGCAATGGATTAGCCTGTCGAAAAACGATTTCTTCCTTTTTTCAGGGCTGTTGTAGTATGACGTATCAAAAAATCCGAATTTCTTCATCCCCGACAATAGCTTTTTACAGCGGGACGGCCGCGGAGAAACTTCATTCATTCCCGGCGGAAAATGATATCACAGCTCTTTCCCGCAATTGTTCACTACAAATCTATAAAAAATAGTACATTTATGCCCCCGACAGGGGCTTTACTTTCAAAACCAGGCAATGAAACTTACTTTAATTGATGCTTTGATCTTCTTCTCCCTTGTGGCAGGGAGTGTTATCTTCGGCGCTTCATTCTTTTTCAGGAACAGAACAACCGAACAGTTCACAACCGGAGCAGGTAAAATTCCTGCCTGGGTTGTCGGGATGTCGATATTTGCAACTTTTGTAAGCAGCATTAGTTTCCTGGCCCTTCCCGGGAAAGCATATTCATCCAACTGGAATGCCTTCGTCTTCAGTCTGTCGATTCCTTTTGCATCCTGGGCCGCGGTGAAGTTCTTTGTCCCGCTCTACAGAAGCGTCGGAAGTGTTTCCGCCTACTATTACCTCGAGCTTCGCTACGGTGCCTGGGCAAGGATTTACGCTTCGGCATGCTATATACTTACCCAGCTGATGAGGACCGGAGCTATACTACTGCTGCTCGCCCTTCCCGTCAATGCCCTCTTCGGATGGGAGATAAAGAGTGTTATAATAATAACAGGCCTGGCTGTTATCCTCTACTCCATGCTCGGAGGGATAAAGGCGGTGATCTGGACCGACACCATCCAGGGAATAATACTTATCCTTGGAGCCATTACCTGTGCTCTTTTCCTGATTTTCAAAATGCCGGGCGGAGCCGGACGCCTGTTCGAAATAGCTTCTGAACACAATAAATTCAGCCTGGGAAGCTTCGGACCCAGCCTGAGGGATTCAACCTTCTGGGTTGTGCTGGTTTACGGGCTTTTCATAAACCTTCAGAATTACGGTATCGACCAGAACTACATCCAGAGATACATGAGTGCCGGTTCAGTCAAGGAAGCCAGATTCTCCGCGTTGTTCGGATCATTGCTGTATATACCCGTTTCCCTTTTGTTTTTCTTTATCGGCACCGCGCTTTTTGCATACTACACCGCGCAGCCCGGACTTCTGCCGGCTGAACTTACAGTTCCGGGGGCAGGCGACAAGGTATTTCCCCATTTCATCGTTACAGCTCTTCCTCCCGGCCTAACCGGATTGCTGATTGCAGCAATTTTCTCAGCCGGAATGAGCACTGTCTCGACAAGTCTGAACAGTACCGCCACAATTGTACTTACAGATTACTACAGAAAATACTTCAACAAACAGGCCGGAGAAAAAGCCTCGATGAATGTTCTCAGGATCACCTCACTGGTTACCGGGCTCCTTGGTATCCTGATAGCAATACTGCTGGTGGGAGTCGAGAGTATTCTCGATGCCTGGTGGGCCCTTGCCTCTATTTTCAGCGGCGGTATGTTAGGCCTCTTCCTGCTTGGATTTATCGTGAAAAAATCAGGGAAACCCGAAGCAATAACAGGTGTGATCCTGGGAGTGATACTTATTATATGGATGAGCCTCTCCCCCATCCTGATCACTGAAGACAGCATGACTGCCTTCAGAAGTCCTTTCCATGCAAACCTCACTATTGTATTCGGTACCATGACCATCTTCCTTACCTGATTTTTATTAACCATTCTCACAAGAAAGAAAAAATGAAGAGATTATCCTTTATCGCCTTTGCATTGATTATCAGCGGCTTTATTAATGCCCAGGAGCCATTCAGCGGCAGTCAGTGCATCACACTCAGGGAATTCATTTATCAGCCGGAAGACGTCCCTTTTCCCAGCTGCCATGCCTCTACCATTGAAGAAATAAAGGGAGGCTTCATAGCTGCCTGGTTTGGAGGAACAGAGGAAAGAAACCCTGACGTGGGTATCTGGACCAGCAGATTCATTAACGGGAAGTGGTCGAAACCGGAAGAACCTGCCAACGGATTAAGGGATGGTAAAAGATATCCCTGCTGGAACCCGGTGCTGTTCAATCCGGGCGACGAACTGCTGCTATTCTTCAAGGTCGGACCGAGTCCCTCGGAATGGTGGGGCGAATTGATGGTTTCGGCAGATGACGGCATCTCCTGGACGGCGCCGCGAAGACTTCCCGACGGGATCATGGGACCTGTTAAAAACAAGCCTGTTTTACTCGGAAACGGTACACTCCTATGCCCGTCGAGCTCCGAACACGACGGCTGGAGGGTCCATATGGAAATGACTCCCGATTTCGGCATGACATGGAGCATGACCGAAGCGCTTAACGACAAGACCATATCTGCCATACAGCCATCGGTGCTGATACATCCCGGTAAAAAACTCCAGATCGTATGTCGCAGCAAACAATCCAAAATACTGTCGTCATGGTCAGAGGACGAAGGCAGGACATGGAGCCCGCTCAGCCCGCTGAATCTCCCGAACCCGAACTCGGGCATCGACGCGGTAACTCTCAGCGACGGAAGACATTTCATGGTTTACAACCATCTTAAATCGGGACGACATATGCTCAATACAGCTATTTCGGACGACGGCATCAACTGGAAACCGGTGGCGCTCCTTGAGAATGAAACGAAGGGAAGCGAATTCTCATATCCGGCAGTAATACAGTCCGACGACGGAATGATCCATATTACCTATACATGGAACCGAAAGCTTATAAGGCACGTTGTTATCGATCCCACACTGATGGAAGCAGGCGAATTTACAGCTGAAACAGGCTGGCCGGCAGTGACTGAAGCCCGCTGATCAGTTTCCAAGGGCAGGCAGTACCAACAGGGCCAACGACATAAGAACCAGCATCCCGACAGCAGTCCAGCCGATTATATTCTGAAAGGGCTTGTTCGTGTAGTTGCCCATGATCTTCTTATTGTTTATCAGAAGAATCATGCTCACGAGAACCACTGGCAGAAGGATCCCGTTAAGAACCTGCGACCATATTGAGATGCTGATCAGGGGAGCATTGGGGATAAGTATTATGGCGGCAGAGAGTACAAGGATACCTGTATACAGGAAATAAAACTCCCTGGCTTCATCAAGACTTTTGTCGATGCCGGCTTCAAACCCGAAAGCCTCACAAACATAGAAAGCCGTTGCCAGGGGCAGTATGGTTGCAGAAAAAACCGAAGCCACAAACAGTCCGAAGGCAAACACGTGAGATGCCATCCTTCCTGCAAGAGGCTCAAGGGAAAGGGCGGCATCCTTTGCTTCGGATATCACAACACCATTGGGGAAAAGCGTGGAACCGCAGGCTACCATTATAAAAAAAGCAACCACGACTGTAATAAAACAGCCCACTATAATATCAACAAGCGTGAATTTGTATTCCTTTATCTTGATCCCCTTTTCGATTACAGTTGCCTGCATGTAGAACTGCATCCAGGGAGCTATGGTTGTCCCAACAAGCGCGATTATCATGGTAAGACTCTGTGTATTGAGACTGATGCCCGGTCTTACGACAGCCGAACCTATAGCTCCCCAGTCGGGTTTTGCCATGAGGGCTGAAACCACGTATGTCAAAAGAGAAGCGCTGAAAATCAGAAAAATACGTTCGGCAATCTTATATGTGCCCTTTACAACAAGTATCCAGACAAGAACGGCTGCAATCGGAACGGAAATATACTTACTGACTCCAAAAACCTCCATGCTGCCCGCTACACCTGCAAATTCGGTTGTGGTGTTGCCGATATTCGAGATAAGTAGTCCGATGAAAATGAAAAAAGTGACTTTCACCCCTGCGTTCTCCCGTATCAGATCGGATAATCCCTTACCGGTCACTATCCCCATCCTGGCATTCATCTCCTGGATCACCAGAAGCACTATAAGTGAGGGAATCAAAGTCCAGATCATACCGTAGCCGTACATGGCCCCGGCAACGGAATAGGTGGTGTTGCCGCCGGCATCATTATCGACGCTTCCGGTTATTATACCCGGACCAAGCAGGGCAAGAAATATTGTCAGGTTCCTGAAAAATCTGCTCTTGCCAATTTTTGTTTTCAGCATCATCGCTACGCTTACCTCTTAAATGTTCTCCTCTTGCTCATCAGGTCTTCAATGACGTCATCCACAACCACCATACCCTGTAACATGTTTTCACGGTCAACAACCGGAACGGCAAGCAGATTGTATTTGGAAATGATCTCTGCAATGTCATCAACCCTCTGATCGTCATAAAGGAAGACCGGATCGGTTTTCATCAACTCGCTCAGAACAGTTTCAGGCTCAGCAATGACAAGGTCGCTGAGGCTGAACACTCCAGCCAGCCTGTCATCCCCTTCAGTTACAAAAAGAGAATACAGTTCGGAAGGTTCGGGCTTTTTTATCCTGAGTTCCCGGATTACATCATCCACGGTAAGTTCCGGGCTGAACGACAAGACATCGGTTGTCATAAGCCCTCCGGCCAGGTGGTCGGGATATTCCAGCAGTTCCCTTACCTCCTGCGACAGCTCACTGTCCATCTCGTTCAGAAGCAGTTCAGCTTTCTCATCATCAATCTCATCCAGAATATC
>JAAYQC010000238.1 GCA_012519515.1 Bacteroidales bacterium
GCTTTGAGAAATACAAAATGTTGTTTCATACATACAAAATGTTACTTTGAGAAATACAAAATGTTACTTCGTGTCTTCTGTATCTTAGTCTGTCACTAGTCTATAGAGCACCTAACAAGGGTTTAAACAATCTTTAAAACAATCTTTATATAAAAGAACTACGCGCGCGTGCGCGCACGCGAGAGTTTTATATAAAAAAAGCTATAAATATCTTAAAAATAAATTCAAAAAATTAAAAATAAAACCAAAAGCACTAATAAAAAGCAAGGCTTTAAAATCGAATCTAAGGACTTTTGACATACAAGCAGTACAAATATACGAATTAAGCATATAAAAAGCTCCTAAAGCTAGTTATGGACTTTATAGCTATATCTAAGAGATCAAACAATGCTAATAAATTTCATTTTTATATTTACCTTTAAAAGTAATCTTTTGTTTTTAGTCTAAATCCTATATTTTTTTATTAAAAACTTCCTGATATATCAGTTTTTCAAAAATAGGCTAAATTAAACATTAAAACAAACTCAAAGAAGAAAAATAAAAAAGGACAGAGCAATAAACCTACTCTATCCTAGTTATATCAATTGTTATAGCTCTTTTTATCAATTTGTCTTAATTGCATTTAAGACAAACTCAAATAAATTTAAAATTTTTATTTATATAATAATTTCCAAAAAAGACTATCTTTTTCTATTTCGAAAAATTTTCCAAAAATCCCGAATGATCTAATAGTCAAAATCTCACCATTTTCATATTTAAAATTTTCTTCTTTTGCACCTAACTTTGCACTAGAATCACTAAATGATATATTGATATCATCTTTAGTATAATCATAGAACCCATGTTTACCCATAGTTCTATTTATGTTATATTCATCTTCTAACCATTGGTAATAGACTTCTTCTGAAGGCCTGGGAGAGAATAAAAATAACATAAGCGAAACTATAAATAAACCACTAATAAAAATTATTACTTTTTTCAAAAATATCACTCCAAAATATAAATTAACTAATTCTTATTATACCATCAAGATTAAAACCTTTGATTCTAAAATATTTCTATGAGCTTTACTTAATTAGCATTAAGACAAGCTGGCACTTTCAAAATTATAAGCTATCTAGCGACGCATAATATAAATGATGTTCATTAACTTTTATCTTTTATTTCTTTATGCAACTTCTCTAAAATATATAAACCAGGACTTAAAACTCCAACTGCTCCAAATAGATACATAAAAGCTTCCGTACCAAATAAGCTTCCTATGCTAATGCCTATATACCCCATTACTAATGAGATTATAATTAAACCCATTGTTATCCCCCCAAATTTGGTAATTTAATAGTTGCACACTTTACTACTAATGTTCATCAATTTATAGTTTTGAGTTTTACTCAATTCTTATTGTGACAAACTCATAAAATTATATTATTTTGCACTCTTAAGCCTTGCTATATCTGAATAATTGCTTGCTGTAACTATTTCAACAGTAGATAAATCTTTTCTTAGTTGGTCGATAAATTCTTTTAACTCTAAATGCCTATTAGCATTTTTAGGATCTAGCTCTCCAACCATTTCTTTAATCTCTTTTTGTCCATTTTGCAATTTGATTTGTCCTTCTTTAAGTTCTTTAATATCTGATTTTATCGGCTCTAATTCTTCTCTAAGTATTTCTCTAATAGATTCCATAAGTTCCTTATCCATTTTCAACAGCTCCTTAATTAGTATTATACCTCAAATTCAACTAACTTTTTAATTTATCTGCCACCAAGACTTGGTCCTCTGTTTTGAGATCTTTCTAATTTCTTTAAATGATCTATGTTTTCTTGAATTCCCTTACTTATAC
>JAAYQC010000052.1 GCA_012519515.1 Bacteroidales bacterium
AAAATAATTATTTATTGGTTTCACGCCTTGTAACATTTCCCGATAAGAAAACAGATGTTGCGATTACACTGCCTTTTGATCCTTCCGGAACAAAATTAATGATCTGTGCATATGATCAAAATATGGCGGCATATATTGGCAATTCGAATATTTCACTGAACTTCAACAAATACCGGACTACAATTTCTACATTGATAAGCGGATTTGGCGTATTCGGATCGATGAATTTTTATGAAATGGAATTATAGGGAGAATAAATTAAGAATTCATGCCATGGAATAACCTGATGAATACGACCTGATTCTGCTTTCCGAAAAGGTATTTCCCATAGAAGTCACGCTCTCCGCCAAAGCGGGGCAGGCTCTTCGGAGCATGTCCCGGCACACCAGGGTCAGGTGGGCTCCACATGAATCGTGACCGTCAGATTGGCATAAATATCTTTGAGCTTTTCTTCAATACTATCGCAGTAAGAGTGTGCATTTCCGACCGATTCATTCGCGGGTAGCTCGATATGGACATCCACGAACCTGTAATTGCCTGCCACACGTGTTCTCAGGTCATGAAAGTTTACATCCATTGAGTTGAGGTGCTTTTCAAGCTCTTCAACCTCCTGCTCCGACCATGAAGTATCCAGAAGAGGCGAAAACGCCCTGGCTATAAGGTTGTAGGATTCCTTTACTATGAAAAGAGCCACCAGGATAGCTATCACCGGATCGAGCCATTCAATTCCCGTGAAATAGATGACAGCGAGGCCGGCAGCAACACCGAGGGATGTGTATACATCTGTCTTCAGGTGCAGGGCATCAGCTTCAAGGGCAAGTGAGCCGGTTTCGCGGGCAACTTTGTACAATCGGCGCGACACTATAATGTTGACAATACCCGAAACAACCATTACAAGAGCCCCTATCCCTACTGCCTGAGGCAGCGAATGACCACCAAGAAGCTTCTTTACTGATTCAACTATAATAATGACAGCCGCTATCAGGATTAAAATCCCTTCTATCACCCCGGATATGTTTTCAATCTTGCCATGGCCATAGGGATGTTTCGAATCGGGGGGAGTGTCTGATATCCTGACGGCAAAAAAAGCAATAATGGCCGCCACCAGGTCCATGGAAGAATGAATGGCTTCAGACAGGATACTTACCGATCCGCTTATGATGCCCACGATCAGCTTCATGGCTATCAGCAGCGAATTTGAGATCACCGATAACCTGGCAACCATTATCTTTTTGTTCTTTTTCGACTTCATATAGCTGAGTTTATTCCACGATCATCCGGATATAATCCTTTACCTGGCTGATAAGCCATCTGGGTGTTGATGTTGCTCCGCATATCCCTACCGATTCCTTGTCTTTAAACCACGATTTGTCTATTTCTTCAACCGATGAAATGAAATAAGTACAGGGGTTGATGCTTTTGCACGCGGAGTAAAGTATTTTGCCGTTTGAGCTGTCTTTGCCGCCAACGAATATCACCGTATCATGTTCTGCTGCAAATTCCATGAGAGCGGGCTTCCTCCCTGAAAGCTGACCGCAAACAGTGTTGAAAACAATCATGTCATGTTCGGGATCCTTTACTCCCTTTTCTTTCATCCTGTCGCAGATCAGCTGCCTGATTCTTTCGTATTCGTTTATCTCCATGGTGGTCTGCGAGAACAAGGCAAGCGGACGGGAAAAATCAATTTTCTCGATATCTTCTTCTTTTGAAACCAGCAATCCTTCATTGCCGGTCTGACCAAGCAAGCCTATTACCTCCGGATGTCCGGGTTTTCCGTAAATCACAACCTGTCCGTTGGTCTTTTTCATGTCAATCCAGGCCTTCTCTATCTTCGCCTGAAGTCGTTTTACAATAGGGCAGGTTGCCTCAATTATCGTTATGTTGTTTTCAAGGGCCAGCCGGTATGTTTCCGGAGGTTCTCCATGCGCCCTGATAAGAACCTTGCAGTTTTTAAGTGTCCTGAACCTGTCGTGGCCGATAGTTATCAACCCGAGAGATGATAATCGCTTCATCTCCATATCGTTATGCATGATCGAGCCGAGCGAATAGACGGTCTCTCCTTCACGAAGGGCATTCTCAGCGATCTCTACCGCGTTGTGAACCCCGAAGCAGAATCCCGATTCCCGGTCAATTTCAATCTTCATCGATCTTTTTCCTGATAATTTCCATAATCCAGTCCATCTGCTGATCAACAGTCATCCTGCTGTTATCCAGTATAATTGCATCATCAGCCCTTCTCAGGGGACTTATATCCCTGTTCTCATCGGCTATGTCACGGGAAATAATGTTCATTCTGACCTCTTCCAGATCAGCTTCGATATTCTTTCCCCTGAGCTCATCATAGCGTCTTTTGGCCCGGATATCAACCGATGCCGTCATGAATATCTTCAGGTCGGCATCGGGAAATACAACGGTACCAATATCCCTGCCATCCATCACAATACCTTTGTTAATACCTATCTGGCGCTGCAGCTCGACCATCCTGGTCCTGACCTGATGGATCCGGCTGATACGGCTCACATGTGAGGAAACTTCAAGGCTCCTTATTTCCCTTTCAACGTTTTCGGAGTTCAGGAAAGTTTCATGTATGCCAATGTCGGGATTATATACAAAGGAGATGTCTATTTCGCCGAGATCCCCGATAATATCTGTTGTTCTGACATCTCCCACGCCAATATATCCCTTTCTGATGCAATAAAGCGTTACGGCACGGTACATGGCACCGCTGTCGATATAAATGTAATCGAGCTCTTCTGCAATTGCCCTGGCAAAAGTGCTTTTACCACATGAGGAGTATCCGTCGATGGCTATTATCAGTCTTTTTCCCATTTTCCTTCCTTGTCGCTTTTTGCTGCTTCACTCATACCCAAGGGCTTAATCCATTAAGATGGATCATTCCTGAATTCGTTTTCGACCAGCAGATTATATAATCCGTGGGCTCAAAGTTATCAAATTTCTTATCAATAATCCTGCCTGAGCTAAAGCTGCTTTCTGTTGAACATTTTTCCGGGTACAAGGATTACCGAAATGTTATTTGATGCAGAGGCAAGGTGAAAGGAAGCCCTTCCGAATTCAATCCTTGCCACGGTGGAATTAATTCCAAAACCCCACGCAAGTCCTGTGCCTGAAGACTTGATATCTGACTGAAGCTCACTTCTCCGCTGGTGGTTGTACCCGAAACTAAGCCAGAAGTTTTTATGAGGGATTATTTCAACACCGGCTACAACATGGCGCAGTATGTTTTCGCCTATATTCTGCTTATTGTACTCATCGGTAGTGTAGTGGTGGGTGAGCTTGAATTTCTCGAGATGCCTCATGGTCAGCGAGAAGCGGAAAGGAGCATGCCTGAGCCTCGCGGAGAAGCCTGCAATGATCTCAAGAGGAAGGCTGCTTTTCGGTTCTCCGGCGTAGGAGCTTACCTGGATCCCGAGGTTCCGTATTGCAAGACCTGCAGAAAGATAATTGTCGCGATTGTGCCACGAAGCTCCCAGGTCGAAGGCAAGGCCGAAAGAGTTGTACTTCTCAAGCTGCGAGACAAGGGGTTTGAAGTTGATGCCGGCTGAAAACATCGAGTCGGGGTGAAAAGAATACATCAGGGCCAGGGCTATTTCCGATGCGCTGAATGAGCCGGTAATCGCTCCTGTTTCATCCGCTTCGGTGAATGAACCGTAATTCAGGTATGACACTCCTCCTCCGATCGCTGCCGATTTTCCCGAAGTACGCGAGTACAACGCCATCCCGTAATTTACCCCCGCCAGATAGTTTGTAAAGTTAAGGGCCACATTCCCCGACATGCTCCTTGAAAGAAGTGCAGGATTGGTCCAGGCAAGGCTGAGGCTGCTGCCGGCAAGCGAAACGTTCGATCCTCCAAGCGATGATTCGAGGCCCGATTGAGTGAGATTCAGAAATTCATACACATTGTCTCCTCCCGTCTGGGCTATCCCTCCAACAGCCGGCAGCAGAAACAACGATATGACGCGAATCCATTTTGCCATTTCAGACCCCATGATGTAAATATAGGATATTGCAGGAATCTCAGGCTGTCTTTCCGGTCAGGATATGAGTGTCGCCGGTCTTTTTCGGACGACCGTTCATCTGCGACATGATAAGCCCGGCTATGACCACTGTCATTCCCATCATGTTCCGGGCAGTCAGCTTGTCGCCCAGGATCATAAACGAAAATATGGCTGTAAAAACAGGGATGAAATTGGTGAAAACATTAGCCCTGGTTATGCCTAGATTCCTTACGGAAAACGCGTACAGGATAAAGGCTCCGCAGGATGCAAACACTGCAAGTTCAATGACTGGAATGAAATCCTTCAGGCTTAGCGCCGTATCGCCGAGATGACCGGCTTCAAATATAAGAAAGACAGGCAGAAAGAGAATAACCCCCAGGATATTCTGAACATTGACAATGAAAACAGGTCCGTAATTCCCGACCAGCCTGCTGAGCGTAAGGTTGTAGCCTGAAGCAGAAAAAACTGCAAGCATAAGCAGGGCCAGTCCTTTGGTGTTATACGACAGCGATCCGTTACGTTCTATTATAAAGATGAGAACCCCGATGAATGACAGAACTATTCCTGCATAATTGATCAACTTCAGCCTCTCCTTCAGGAATATCCACGCTCCGATAGTAGCTACAACCGGGATTGTTGATATAAGAACCGATCCGACGGTTGCTGATACATAGGTGAGACCGAAACTCTCGCCAAGAAAATAGAGAAAGGGCTCAAACAAAGCCAGCATAATGAACAGCTTCCTGTCTTCCCTCCTGATCTTTACAAACTTCTTTTTGATAAAAAGATAACTTGTAAGTATGATCACCGCGATGACAAGCCTGAAAAAAACTATGGTGATTGGCAGAAACTTTTCATTGGCCATTTTGAACCATACAAAGGAAAATGCCCAGAAGATCATCGCAAGGAAAATAGCTCCGTATATCCTTATCCTTTTTTTCAATTGGCTCCTTGATATATTTTAATTTATGGCCTGCGAATTTAATCTTTAAAATCATAGTTTATCAATTCTGAAGTAAATTTACCTTTATACAGGAATTACAGCAGTCTTTCGAACGTAACAGGGAAATGTTTGTCAGATGATTTGTAAAGAGCAGCAGTACAGGCTGATGCGATTGGGGTTATTTCGAACAGCCCTGGAATTAAAATGTTTTTGATTTGTAGTTGAAGCTATAATTATTATATTTGACGCTTTTAATATAAAAACATTCAATAAAGATTTCTTCTGATGAAATCCACATGTATCAGGCTTATAAACACGTGTTTATATAATTTCCAGGCTATTCGACCTTTAAAATAAAACTATATGCGGATGAAAATAGTGGTCTGTATCAGCAATGTTCCGGATACTACAACCAGGATAAAATTCCTGGAAGGAAATGCTTCGATTGATACTTCGGGAATTCAGTGGGTAATTAATCCCTGGGATGAGTTATCTCTTACAAGGGCTCTTGAACTCAGGGATGATCCTGCCAGCGGAGTGAAGACAGTGACGGTGGCCCATGCCGGCCCTGCATCTTCAGAGCCTACGATCCGAAAGGCTCTGGCGATAGGCGCCGATGATGCCATCAGGGTAAACTGTGAACCCGCGGATGCTTTCTTTACTGCATCCCAACTCGCGGCCGCGATATCCAAAGAAGGCTTTGACATTATTATTTGCGGAATTGAATCGAGTGACTTCAATGGTTCGGCAGTGGGTGGAATGATTTCCGAGTTCCTCGGTATCCCTTCAGTATCATCAGTCTCCGGTCTGAGTATTGAAAACGGGGCACCCGTCTTTACCCGAGAGATTGACGGCGGCAGGGAAAGCTTAAAAGTGCCTGTTCCTTGCGTGGCAATTGTTCAGAAAGGTATCGCGAAGGAGCCAAGGATTGCATCTATGCGCGGCATTATGGCAGCCAGGACCAAACCTGTAAGGGTTTATGAAACTGTTGATACCGATTGTCTTACGGAGATCGCGGGCTTTGAAAAACCTGCTCCCGGGGCTGCATGCAAATACATTGATCCGGACGATCCTGCCAGGCTGATTGAACTGCTTCAGAACGAAGCCAGGGTTATTTAAGTGTAAATTGAAAATCAAGAAATATGTCAGTTCTCGTATTTACTGAAAACTGGGACGGCAAATTCAAGAAGCTGTCCTATGAGTTGGTTTCCTATGCATCAGCCATTGCAGGCATGATGAATAGGAAGCTAACAGCTTTTACCATCGGCAGGACCGGTGAAGAGGAACTTAAGGAACTGGGCCGCTACGGCGCCGACAGGATACTGAGTCTTGTCAATCCGGCCCTGGAAGTGATGGATAACCGTGCCTGGGCAAAGGTCATTGCCGATCTTGCAGAAAAAGAGGGTTCCAAAGTAGTTGTTTTCTCGAATAACATGACCGGCAAGGCGCTGGCACCAAGGGTCTCGGTACGACTGAAAGCCGGGATCGCCTCCGGAGTCAGCCGGCTGCCAGTCAGCACCGAACCTTTCACGGTTTATAAAAGAGCCTACTCGGGAAACGCTTTTGCCGGTGTCGTTATCAAGTCGGAAGTAAAAATACTCAGCCTGGCCCAGAATTCTTATGAAATAATTGAAAAGCCCACGGGCGCTATCCCTGAAACGGTCGAAGTGGAAGTGGATCCTTCACTTGCAGTTACAACAATCACGGAGACACATAAACAGACTGGAAAAATATTGCTGACTGATGCGGAAATAGTTGTTTCGGGAGGCCGTGGTATGAAATCGGCCGACAACTGGGCACCACTTGTGGAGCTGGCATCTCTTCTCAATGGTGCAACAGCCTGTTCAAGACCGGTTTCGGATGAAGGCTGGAGACCTCACGAAGAACATACAGGGCAAACCGGAAAAATAATAGCTCCAAACCTTTATATTGCGGTAGGCATCTCGGGAGCCACCCAACACCTTGCAGGAGTGAGCTCGTCAAAGTATATCGTTGCCATAAACAACGATAAGAATGCGCCGATTTTCGAAGCGGCTCAGTATGGAATTGTAGGTGACGCTATGAAGGTCCTTCCAAAACTGGTGGATGCAGTAAAGACATTAAAGAAATAGATTTCCCACTAAGACGCCAACACTTCGCGCTTTGCGCCTTTGTGGCATAAAGACAACAAGTTACTTTTTCCTATGCTGAAACAATTGATTTTTATCATTGCCCTTGCTATTACCCTTGCTGTTTTCGCTTATACGGTAAGCAGGCTGATTAAACTCTTCAGCCTTACAAAGCCCGCATTTCCCCTGAAGGACTGGGGAAAAAGGTTTTGCCTGCTGTTAAAGGTGGCTTTCGGACAGACCAAGATCTTCAGGCGTCCTGTTGTGGGATTACTTCATGCCCTGGTGTTCTGGGGGTTTTGCATAATACTTTTCGGAAGCATCGAGATGGTAATTGACGGTGTCTCCGGGAGCGAAAAATCACTCAGTTTTCTGGGACCAGTACATGATGTGCTGATGGCTGCAGGAGATATTTTTGCCCTGCTCGTTGGTATCCCGATCATTGTTTTCACAATCCGCCGGAGCCTCATGAATGTGAAAAGATTCAGCGGAACGGAAATGAAAGCCAAATCTCATATCGACGCTATCGTGTCCTTGTCGCTCATTCTGCTGCTGATGGTCTCCCTCCTGCTTATGAATACCGGCTACCTGGGATTTCACCGGCTTTCGGGAACAGAAATCAAGGGAAGCTACCCGGTAAGCAGTTTCATTGCCGGCCTGCTGCCCGGTTTTTCCGTGTCCGGTTTCCATACTCTCTATGAGATAAACTGGTGGTTACATATTCTGACAATATTCTTTTTTGCCAACTACCTTCCGTATTCGAAGCACTTCCATGTATTCATGTCGATACCGAATGTTTTCCTCTCAAGGCTCGATCCTCCCGGAAAACTCGACAATATGGAAAGCATTAGCAATGAGGTCAGACTGATGCTCAATCCTGAAACTGCCTTTTCACAGGTACCCGCAGGCCCCGCTCCGGAAAGATTCGGCGTAAAGGATGTGACGGATGTAACATGGAAGAATTATTTTGATTCCCTGTCATGCACCGAATGCGGACGTTGCACATCGGTATGTCCTGCAAACCTTACCGGAAAAATGCTTTCTCCCAGAAAGGTGATGATGAACCTCAGGGCAAGGATGAAGGAGATAGGACCACGTTTGGTGAAGAACGGGAAGCTCTTTTCCGACAACAAATCGCTCCTTGGGGATTATGTTTCCGAAGAAGAGATATGGGCATGCACCACCTGCAATGCTTGCGTGCAGGAATGCCCTGTAAACATAAACCAGCCCTCAATTATAGTCGATATGCGACGCTACCTGGTACTTGAGGAGGGTAAGGCTCCCGGTGAACTTAAAAGTGTTTTCAGCAATATCGAAAATAACGGGGCTCCATGGCAGTATTCTTCTGAAGACAGGCTTAACTGGACAAAGGATCTTGATTTTGAAATTCCCGTGTTCGCGGAACTGCCGGCCGGAACGAAGCCAGAATACCTTTTCTGGGTCGGTTGCGCGGGAGCTTACGACGATCGTTATAAA
Source organism: Bacteroidales bacterium (assembly GCA_012519515.1). Taxonomy (GTDB): domain Bacteria; phylum Bacteroidota; class Bacteroidia; order Bacteroidales; family VadinHA17; genus LD21. The sequence goes on from JAAYQC010000052.1 coordinate 8,544, forward strand.
AAGGTGGTAAGGGCTTTCGCCGCTATTCTGAACAGATTGAATGTCAGCTATGCCGTTCTCGGAAAGGAAGAAACCTGCACGGGCGATCCTGCACGAAGGGCGGGAAATGAGATGCTCTTCCAGATGCAGGCGATGCAGGTTATTGAGACAATGAAAAAATATGAGGTCAAAAAGATAATAACCACATGTCCTCACTGCTTCAACACTTTCAGGAATGAATATCCCGACCTCGGGGGAAATTATGAGGTTGTCAGTTACCTGCAGTTTATCGAAAGTTCAATTTCCGAAGGTAAACTCCGGCTGAACAGCGGAAAACTGAAGGGTTTGGGAATAACATTCCATGATCCCTGCTACCTGGGAAGGGCAAACAACATCTATTCCGAACCCAGGAAAATAATCGGGGCCATCTCAGCGGGAACAGTTGAGATGAAAAGGAACAAAAGCTTTGCATTGTGCTGCGGGGCTGGCGGCGGACAGATGTTCAAAGAGGCCGAAAAGGGAGATAAGGAGATATTTATTGAGCGAACCGAAGAAGCACTGGAAACGGGTGCTGAGATTATAGCAACGGCCTGTCCGTTCTGCATGACCATGATTACCGATGGCCTGAAGTATAAAAATAGGGAAGAAGACATTCGGAACCTCGATATTGCCGAGCTGGTTATGGAAACTATGGAAATATAAAAGGAAGCGGGATTGTCCGCCCTGAAAAAGATATTGATGAATTTAAAATGCATTGAATATGGAAAGCAGAAAACTCTTGAAAAGCGGTGAATTCCTTGTAAGTTCAACAGAAGCGGCGGATGTCTTTATTCCCGAGGAGTTCTCCGAGGAACAGAAGATGATAGCCCAGACCTGCAGCGACTTCCTCGAAACAGAGGTGATGCCCAGAATGAACGATCTTGAAAAATGCGACAGGGTACTTATGAAGAACATTCTCAGGAAGTCGGGGGAGCTTGGTATGATGGGAATCTCAATCCCGGAGGAGTACGGCGGATTCGGACAGGACTTCATCACCCAGATGTTGGTGGCTGAAACAACGGGCGCCGGTGCTTCCTTTTCAGTTGCTTTCATGGCTCACTGCGGGATAGGTACCCTTCCGGTTATGTATTACGGAAACGAGGACCAGCGCCAGCGTTATGTTACAAAGCTGGCCACGGGAGAATTGATAGGAGCCTACTGTCTTACCGAGCCGGGAGCAGGCAGCGACGCCAATGCCGGCAAGACAGGCGCCACACTGTCTGATGACGGAAAACATTATATCATCAACGGCCAGAAAATGTGGATTACCAATGCCGGCTTTGCCGACACTCTTGTTGTCTTCGCAAAGATCGATAACGACAGGGTGCTGAGCGCCTTCATAATCGAGACAGCCTATCCGGGAGTGGTGATCGGCGCCGATGAACATAAAATGGGTATAAAGGGCTCGTCGACGGCCCAGATTTATTTCAACGATGTCAGGGTTCCTGTCGAAAATCTTCTCGGGAAAAGAGGAGAGGGATTCAGGATAGCACTCAGCATTCTCCATATGGGTAGGATAAAACTGGGAGCCAATGTACTCGGTGCAGCTAAAAAGGCTATTAACGACTCGGTTAAATATGCAAATGAACGCAAGCAGTTCGGAGTGCTGATATCCTCATTTGGCGCTATCAAACAAAAACTGGCGGAACAGGTTGTAAGACTCTTCGCTTCTGAGTCGGCGGTGTATCGTGTCAGCAAGGATATCGACGATCTTATGAACAGCTACAAGTCGGAATACAGCGACAAGGGCAGGGCGGCAATTGATGCCATAAGTCATTACGCGGTGGAGGCAGCCCTCCTGAAGGTGGCTGGTTCAGAGATGCTTGACTTCGTGGTCGATGAGGCTGTCCAGATACACGGGGGAATGGGTTATTCGGCCGAAATGGATGTCGAGAGAGCATACAGGGATTCGCGTATCAACAGGATATTCGAGGGAACAAACGAGATAAACAGGCTGCTTGTGTCCGACACTGCAATGAAAAGGGCCATGAAGGGCGATTTTGACCTCTTCGGAGAAGCAGAAAAACTTTTTGCCGGAATTGAAAAGCTGAATGACGGCAAAAAGGAAGGCGAAAGCTGGCACGACGAGAAGAAAAGATACCTGGAGAATTTCAAAAAGCTGACACTCATCTGTATGCACGGGGCAGTAAAGAAATTTGAAAAGCGTCTCGTACACGAACAGGAGGTTATGAACAATATCGCCAATATGATGATGGAGACCTATCTCTCGGAATCACTGGCGCTTAGGGTCGAGAAGCTGGAAAGCATAAAGGGTGAGCTTCCCGTTTACAGGGATATCCTTGATGTAAATATCTGGGAAACCGCATGCCTTGTCAGGACGGAAGCCATGGATGCCGCCTGTGCATTCGCTTCGCCCGAAATGCTGCCGGTACTTTCAAGAGCTGCCGAAGAACTTTCACGCGTGAGCTTCGTAAATGTTAAGGATGCCAGAAGAAGGATAGCAGATAAGCTGATAGAGGACAATAGCTGGAAATTCTGAAACATTTCATAATTTAGCGCTCCGGCAGTTAAAGGCACAGACCTTTAACCGGTAATATAATAATTCCATCGAGTGAAAATCCTGAAATTCCTTATTTCCCCGGTTTTCATGGGGATGTTGTTTGTCATCTTCGCAGCTTCGATGGCAGCAGCTACATTCATTGAAAATGACTACGGTTCTTCAGCCGCCTATAACTTTGTTTATGATACCAGGTGGTTCGAACTCATTCTCCTCCTTCTGGCAGTAAACCTTACCGGTCAGCTTATTGCATACAAACTGTACCGGAAACAGAAACTGACGGTAGCCCTGTTTCATCTCGCGTTCCTACTGATCCTTGCCGGAGCCGCCATAACCCGCTATACAGGCAGGGAAGGAACGATTCATATACGAGAGGGAAAAGAACAGGATAAATACTATTCATCCGACAGTTACATCGGCTATAAACTTATGGATGCTTCGGGTGAGGTCATTGACGAAGGTTCATCCAAATATTATATGAGCATGAAATCGGCCGGTAAGTTCAGCAGGAAAATACGGGCCGGGGAAGCCGATTACGAAATTGTCCTGGCAAGAATCGCGGTGAATGCCGCTGAAGTTATTGATAAGAATTTAAGCGGCAAGGGAGCAATAATATCGTTTATGGCAGCCGATAGCCTTACAAGACAGAACTATATCCTGAGGGAGGGAGAATCGGTCACGACAGGAGAGCTCAGAGTCGGGTTTTGCTCACCAGATCCTTCCGACGTGTCAATAACTTACGATTCATCATCCTTTTACCTTACATCAACCCGGTCATTCCTGCGCGAAGGTATGATGGCAGGCGAATCAGTTTCATTCGCGGAAGGGGAAAGCAGCCCTTTCGAACAGATGAATATATTTAGGATCAACAATATAAGCATAGTTCCCCAACAGCTGGAAAGGAAGGGTGATACCAGGATAATTTCAGCCGACATGGAGACCAGGGAAACGGGGGAAAATGCCATCATGTTCAACATCCTGGCAGGAGGCAGACCTGCAGGAGAGATCATCCTGTGGGATAAACATAATCAGCCTTTCTCATCGGGCTCGGCTGTGGTCGACGGCAATACCATTGAAGTTTCTTTCGGATCGCGGGAGATAACTCTTCCGTTCTCTCTTTACCTGAATGATTTCATTCTCGACAGATATCCCGGATCCAACAGTCCTTCGGGATACAAAAGCGATATAGTCCTTTATGACAGGAACGCCGGCGTAGAGAAACCCTTCAGCATTTTCATGAACAACATCCTCAAATACAAGGGATACAGGTTTTACCAGTCATCCTACGATGAGGATGAATTGGGTACCATACTTTCAGTAAACCATGATCCTGCAGGAATGTTTGTGACCTATTCCGGTTATGGTGTACTTATCCTGTTCATCCTGCTCTCGCTGTTAAACAGGAAATCGGTATTCCATACTGTCCATGCGGGATTCTGGACCTCGGCAATAAGGAGAAAGACAGCAGCGGCTGTATTGCTGTTTGCAGTTGCAGGAACGGTGAACGCCTGGTCCCAGAAGCTTGTTCCCGACAGGAAGATGGCCGGGGAATTCGGTAATGTGCTTGTTCAGGATCAGAAAGGACGCACTGAACCTCTTTCCACCCTCAGCTACGACATCCTCAGAAAGGTAACAAGAAAAAACAAATTCCGCGGCATGACTCCCATGCAGGTCTTCCTGGGAGTTTACCTCGACTTTGACCATTGGCGGGAAGAACAGATAATCAAAGTCTCAAGCCGCAACCTGCAGAAGTTTATCGGCATCTCAGGTTCCTATGCTTCCTTTTCTGACCTTATCGACCTGCAGACAGGAAATTACAAACTCGCGGAAACTGTAGGAGATGCCTATTTAAAACCGGCCGGCTCACGAACAAAAACCGACAAGGAACTTATCAGGGTTGACGAGAGGGTGAATATTATTTACATGATCTACAGGGGAGGATTTACCAGGATATTTCCCCTGCACGATGGAACAACGAACTGGGGATCGCCCGAAGAAGCCCTGAAAACTGCCATGAACAGGGACGATTCGGTGTTTGTTGAGAATGTGATTCCTGTATTGTCTGATGCCCTGAGAAGCGGAAATGCTTCCATTGTAAAACAGATAAGCAACTCGGTGAAGGAATACCAGAAAAGGTTTACTGCATACGAGTTACCGCCACAGTCGAAGATCAAGGCGGAATCGCTCTATTACAGGATGATGATTTTTGAACGCTTGTTTCCTTTCTATCTTGCCATAGGTGTACTGCTGCTTGCCGGGCTTATTGCAATGGTAATGAAGGGAAAAAAATCAGTTCTGCTGTTTACAAGAATACTTGGATGGATTCTCTTTGCAGGATTCCTGTTGCATACGCTGGGGCTCGGATTGAGATGGTATATTTCAGGTCATTCCCCGATGAGCAATGGCTATGAATCAATGATATTCATCTCATGGGTAACACTCCTTGCCGGGTTTGTCTTCAGCCGCAGATCGTCGTTTGTACTGCCGGCAACTGCCGTCCTTTCAGGCCTGACACTGCTGGTGGCCCACCTGAGCTTCATGGATCCTGAGATTACCAATCTCGTTCCGGTACTTCAGTCATATTGGCTTACCCTCCATGTATCTGTTATCACCTCAAGCTATGGTTTTCTTGGGCTGGGGGCAATACTCGCGATCATAGTAATGATACTGCTGTCGCTGTCCGGTAAAACAAACCTGGAAAGGATCTCGTCAACAATCGACGAACTTACGGTTATAAACTACAAATCGCTTACCATAGGCTTGTATATGCTTACCATAGGCACATTTCTCGGTGCAGTGTGGGCAAATGAATCGTGGGGCCGGTACTGGGGCTGGGATCCCAAGGAGACCTGGTCGCTTATAACCATTATTATATACAGCTTCGTTATTCATTCAAGGATGATACCGGGGATGAAGGATATATACACATTCAACCTGCTTTCGCTGTTTGCTATTTCGTCGGTGCTTATGACTTATTTCGGGGTTAACTATTACCTCACCGGACTTCATTCCTATGCCGGAGGCGATCCGGTACCGGTTCCTTTCTTCGTCTATGTCGCCATTGCCGTTCTTGTGTCGCTTGCTGTAATGGGCTGGGTGAAATACAGAAAATGGGAGAGGAAGTAAGCTTCGCTCATTCGGGCTTTGTTTTTCCAGCGGCTTATGAAAGCAGAGCTTTCAACGCGCCTTTCAGGGGAGGGATTGCCTCCTTCGCTGCGCTTTGTCGGCGATCCCTGAGGATTGCCTCCTTCGCTGCGCTTCGTCGGCGATCCTTGAGGGGGGGTATCCATCCAGCTTGCCTTTCATTCGCTTCGCTCATTTGGGCTTTGTTTTTCCAGCAGCTTATGAAAGCAGAGCTTTCAACGCGCTAGAAAAACAAAGCCCTTCCCGCCTGGGGGCGGGAAAGGCAAGCTGGATGGGGTGGAAGATGGGATTCGAACCCACGACCTTCGGAACCACAATCCGACGTTCTAACCAGCTGAACTACATCCACCGTATCTGGGCTGCAAAATAAGCCGAAAAATTCCGATTAGCAAAATTTTCATTTTATTTTATGCCACTTTGATCCAATTGTTAACTTTGCTGTTCAAAAATCGGGAAGGCACCCGGCAATTTTTAAGGAACACGCTTGTTATCTGATGTAGCCTGACTATTTTTTATAGTTGAGAAAGATAAAACTGATAGACAATATAAAGGGACTGCAGCTATTCCAGCTGATGAAGTTCGTCGTCTTCCTCATTATCAGCATTGTATTTACCAAAAGCCATCTTACCCGATCCGAGATTGGAGCATGGGAGATGTTTCTCTTTATCTCGGGACTTATCAGCTTCTTCTGGGTAACGGGAATTATCCAGTCGCTGCTTCCTCTTTATCACAGAAACCGGACCTATCGCAAAACAGGTGATAACGGAAGCGGAAAATCACCCGAGATATTCAATGCATTCCTGCTGCTGAGCTTCTTCAGCCTTATGGTATTTGCAATTGGCCATGCCTTAAAGAGCAACTTCTCGGTATTCCATATGAGCGGCAACGTTCCTTACCTGAACCTGCTGCTTCTGTACGTGCTGCTCAGCAGCCCGGTCTGCCTTATTGAATATATCTACCTGCTTAACAACCGTTCGTACAGGATCTTCCAGTACGGGCTCTATACATTCGGCGTTCAGCTGATATTTGTCCTGGCACCCATCCTTATGGGAAAGGATATTATATGGGGGGTATACGGACTTCTTGCAGTCACGGGAGTCAGATGGATCTGGCTGATAGTGCTTCTGAGACGATATGCCGAAATAAAGATCTCGGCGGAATTCATGAGGGAGCATTTCTACCTCGGGCTTCCCCTTATTATCACCACGCTGATAAGCGGCTCGGCCCAGTATATTGACGGTATAATTGTCTCTGCAGTATACCGCGATCCCGGATGGTTCGCGTGGTTCCGCTACGGTGCAAAAGAGTTCCCGCTGGCCGTCATGCTTGCCAACGGGCTGAACAATGCCATGCTGCCCGAATTCTCCACGCGAACACAGATGAAGGAGTCACTTGCAAAAATTAAGGAGAAATCAAGAGGCCTGATGCATATCTGCTTCCCTTCAACAATGCTGATAATGCTGTTGGCCAGGTGGATATACCCCAGGATGTTTACCCCTGAATTCCAGAAAAGCGCCGATATCTTCCTGCTTTATTCATTGCTTGTTATACCAAGAATGGTCTTTCCACATACAATAATAGTGGGAAGGAAAAAGACACATATCACAATGATAGCAGCCATCCTGGAGATAGGACTTAACATACCTTTCAGCCTCCTCATGATAAAATGGGGATACAATATTGTCGGTGTGGCTCTGGCAACTTTTGTGGTCTACCTCATCAGCAGGCTGTACCTGATAATCTATGTTTGGGTTAAGATGAAGATCAGACCTTCAGAATACATACCCATCAAAATTTTCATGCTTTACAGCTTCCTCCTGGGATTGTTGTTTGTTTTGATTGACCACAGGATAATAGATATACACTAAGCGGCAGTGCTCTTATCCTGCCGGCTTGTCCGATATTCGAAAATCTGATTATATTTGCTGAACTAATCAGGAGCTTGATGCAGATCGCGGAAGTTATTACCAAAAATGACAGGAAGGAGTTTCTGAACCTGCCGAAAATCCTGTACAGGGATGATCCCAACTGGGTATGCATGCTCGATTCCGAACTTGAAGGAATATTTGATCCTTCTGTAAACAGGACATTCTCAAGAGGTGAGGCGATAAGATGGATACTCAGGGATGAAAAAGGAACTGTTATCGGGAGGATAGCCGCATTTTACGACAACCAGCGATCGTCGGCCTACAAACAGAAAACCGGCGGAATCGGTTTCTTTGAGGTCATAAACAGCAGGGAGGCGGCTTTTACACTTTTTGATACAGCCAGGGAATGGCTCGCATCAAAGGGGATGGAGGCAATGGACGGGCCGGTAAACTTCGGTGAGAATGACAGCAACTGGGGCCTTCTGGTCGACGGATTCATGCAGCAGGGATACGGTATGCCCTACAATATGAAGTATTACCGTGAACTATTTGAGGCATACGGGTTTGAAAATTATTACGAACAGTATTCCTATCACAGGGATGTCCGCGGACCCGACGGCAAAATAGTCGAGTTCCCCCCGAGGATAATGAAAATAGCCGAGTGGCTCTCGAAAAGACCAGGATATGAATTCAGGCATTTCGAAATGAAGGACCGGCAAAAATTCTACAACGATTTTGTTGAGGTTTATAACTCGGCCTGGTCCGTTTTCAAGGAGGATTTCACCCCGGTTGGAACAGAGGTTCTCGAAACAACATTCCGGAAGGCTAAACCCATAATCGACCAGGAACTGATATGGTTTGCATATCACAACGGGAAACCGGTTGCCTTCTTTATTCTTTTCCCCGACCTTAACCAGATCATAAAACCTTTCAGGGGAAAACTCAACCTCCTGAATATATTAAGGTTCGTCTGGGCTAAAGCCAACCATAAAATGACAAGGATAAGGGGACTGGTGGGGGGAGTCCATCCTTCATACCAGAACAACGGTGTGGAATCGGCTATCTTCCATAATCTTTACCGGAAGCTGAAGTTCAAACCCTGGTACAAGGAACTTGAACTGTCGTGGGTGGGAGATTTCAACCCCAAAATGATAGCTATCTATGAAGCCCTCGGCGGAAAAAGGGCTAAAACCCATATCACCTTCCGCTATATGTTTGACCGGGAAAAGGAATTCATCCGGTATAAGGATGAAATGGCGCTTCACGGCAAACCGGAAACAAGCCCGGGAAATGCGGTATAATATTTTTTTCGTTCCGGTTTGCTTTTCAAATAATCTTGATTAATTTTGCGAACCCTAAACAAGGGATATTTTTTAACAATAAGGAATAAAACAAGATAGAAATGAAACAGGGTATACATCCGAAAAATTACAGGCTGGTAGTTTTTCAGGACATGTCAAACGGACATTCATTCATTACCAGGTCAACCGCCCCTTCAAAAGAAACAATCAAATGGGAGGACGGAATTGAATATCCGCTTATAAAGCTCGAAATATCAAATACATCCCACCCGTTCTACACGGGCAAGATGAAACTTGTAGATACGGCCGGAATGGTGGATAAATACATGAACCGGTACAAGGATCACATGGGTAAGAAGAAATAAGTCAACTTAATCCCGGGCTGCAACGACCGGGATTTTTTTTGCCCGAAGCTGTCACTGTCTTTTTCCGGCATAAAGATTGCTTAATACCGTGCCGGGATCATAGTTAAAAATAATATGTAAATTTGTCAGCTCTATTGACTGATGGAAATGAGATTCAGAAAACCTGTCCGCGAATTCCTGCTGCCCGACATCATTGACGGAGAAGGCGATATTGTTCCCATTATTGCCGACGGAGAGGACGGAGACCTGGAGGATATAGACGTACCTGATTCAATCCCCATCTTATCGCTCCGGAATACTGTTCTTTTCCCGGGTGTGGTGCTTCCCATAGCCATCGGACGACCACGGTCGGTTCAGCTGATCAAGGAAGCCTATCGTACCGACAAAATAGTGGGAACAGTTGCCCAGAAAGATCCCGATACCGATAATCCTTCATTCGACGAGCTTCATACTGTCGGTACCATCGGACAGATAGTGAAATTGCTCGAGATGCCCGACGGCTCAACAACAGCGATAATCCAGGGAAGGAAAAGAATGGTTCTCAACGAGCTTATAACCGATTCTCCCTACTTCATTGCCCGTGTGAGAACTATCCCGGAGATAAAACCCGAATCGCCAAGCAAGGATTTTGATGCAATAGTCGGATCGCTTAAAGACCTCTCACTCAGAATCATCAAGATTAATCCAACCATCAGTCCCGAGGCTTCCTTTGCCATCAAGAATATTGAGAACAATACATACCTGATTAATTTCATCTGTTCAAATACCGATATAAAGGTTCAGGACAAGCAGAGGCTTCTTGAAATTAACAGTTTGAGAGACAGGGGATATTCGCTTATGGAGCACCTTGTACAGGAGATACAGCTTCTTGAACTGAAGAATGAGCTGCAGTCGAAGGTGAAAAGCGATCTCGACCAGCAGCAGAGGGAATTCCTCCTTCACCAGCAGATGAAGACAATACAGAATGAACTGGGGGGAAACCCTCTTGAAAAGGAAATAGAGGAATTCAGAAAAAAGGCCGAAGCAAAGAGCTGGCCGAAAGAGGTCGCCGCAACTTTCGGAAAAGAGCTTGGAAAACTCAGCAGGCTCAATCCCGCGGCATCCGAATACTCGGTCCAGATAAACTACGTCCAGACACTTCTCGATCTTCCCTGGGAATCTTACACAGAAGACAATCTCGACCTTAACAATGCACGGAAAGTCCTCGACGATGACCATTTCGGCCTCGACGAGGTGAAGGAGAGAATACTCGAACATCTGGCGGTTCTTAAGCTCAAGGGCGACCTGAAATCTCCAATCCTTTGCCTTTACGGCCCTCCCGGTGTCGGAAAAACCTCGCTGGGAAGATCGGTGGCCAAAGCACTTAACAGAAAATATGTCAGAATGTCACTCGGCGGGCTTCATGATGAAGCTGAGATCAGGGGACACAGGAAAACATATATCGGGGCAATGCCGGGACGGATAATCCAGAACCTTAAAAGAGCAGGATCATCCAATCCGGTTTTCATACTCGATGAGATTGACAAGGTAGGGCAGGACTTCAGGGGAGATCCCTCTTCAGCCCTTCTCGAAGTACTTGATCCTGAACAGAACAGTACCTTCTTCGATAATTTTATCGAAATGGAATATGACCTTTCAAAAGTCCTTTTCATAGCCACTGCCAACACCCTTTCCACTGTCGGCCCCGCACTGAGAGACAGGATGGAGCTTATTGAGATAACCGGTTACCTGGTCGAGGAAAAACTCGAGATCGCCAGGCAGTACCTTCTTCCCAAACAACTCGAAAACCATGGGGTAAAGGCTGATCAGCTGATCATAGGCAAGCAGGTTCTGGAAACAATTATAGATAAATACACCCGCGAATCGGGTGTCAGGGAACTTGATAAGAAACTGGCAAAGATAGTCAGGGTGACAGCCAAAAACATTGCCTCCGAAATCAATTACAATCCCGAACTGTCGGATGAAATGCTGACACAAATACTCGGTCCGCCTAAGTACATCCGCGATCTCTATGCCGGGAACGAACAGGCCGGTGTTGTGACAGGTCTTGCATGGACGGCAGCGGGAGGCGAGATTCTGTTTGTAGAGACCAGCCTCAGCAGGGGCTCCGGCAAACTGACACTTACGGGAAATCTCGGCGAGGTAATGAAAGAATCGGCTATCATTGCCCTCGAATACCTGAAGTCGAATGCCGAACTGCTCGACCTGCCCGATAATTTCTCCGAAAAATGGAACATCCATATCCATGTGCCAGAGGGAGCCATTCCAAAAGACGGCCCGTCGGCAGGAATAACCATGGCAGCTTCAATAGCCTCGGCATTCACACAGCGTAAAGTGAAGAAACACCTTGCCATGACCGGCGAAATTACCCTGAGGGGAAAAGTGCTTCCGGTCGGAGGAATAAAGGAGAAAATTCTTGCTGCCAAGCGTTCAAGCATCAGGGAAATAATCCTTTCGGAAGATAACAGGAAGGATGTTGAGGATATCAAGCCCATCTATATAGAAGGACTTAAGTTCAACTATGTCAACACCATCATGGAAGCTCTAAATCTTACGCTTCTCAGGCAAAAAGTAAAAAACCCCAAAAAAATCACATTTGAATGAGAAGAATTGCCGTTTTTCCGGGCTCCTTCGATCCTTTCACCATAGGCCACGAAGGAATAGTAAAAAGAGCTCTCGTTCTATTCGATGAGATAATCATTGCTGTGGGAGCTAACGCTCTTAAAAAGAACTATTACTCACTGGAAACGAGGAAAAAGATGATTGCCGCGACATTCAGGGATGAACCTAGGATCACTGTCGATCATTATGAAGGCCTGACTGTCGATTATTGCAGGAAAAAAGGCGCCGGATACCTTCTCAGGGGATTACGGACCGCTGCCGACTTTGAGTTCGAAAGAGCCATTGCCCAGATAAACCGGACAATAATGCCGGACGTGGAAACTGTCTTCCTTCTGACGGTGCCGGAACATACCTCAGTGAATTCGACAATAGTACGAGATATCATCAGAAGCGGGGGAGATGCCTCAAGGTTTGTCCCTGCCGTGATAAACATAAACGATTACAAGGGAGAGGACCTCTGAGGATCGCAAACCTTGCAAACTCCTGTGAAAAGACAGGCGAATCAGGTCTTTAGAACGGATGAATTTATAAGATCCATCAGCGAGAGCCAGGCTTTTGACTTGATAGAACTCAGTTCTTCGGGCGACAGCCATTCCACCCGGGTTATGCCTTCCTCAACCTGGGGTTCCATTATCATCTCTCCGTCATAATCCATCAGGAACCAGTTTGTTTTTTTAAGATATGAAATGCCTTCCCAGCTGTAGGTGTGGTAGCTTGGGTTAAGGGTTTTTACAATATATTGCCCAATGATGCCGCATTCTTCCGAAACCTCCCTCAGCGCGCATGCTTCAGGCTTTTCGCCCGGCTCCATATGGCCCTTGGGCAGATCGAGCATTCCCTTCTTTTCAATGAAAAGATACTTGCCTGAAGTGTGCCTTACCAAACCGCCTGCCGCTCCGACTTCAGTGAAATAGATCCTGAACATTTTCCAGATGTGGGTTATGTTAGTACCATATACATTGACTGAATGAAGGGAGCTGTCGGCCTGGAATCCGGCTATAAGCTTATAAAGTTCTTTTGTCGTATAAAACTTATGGAATAAGGAGTATTTTTGCAGACGGTCAGGTTCGGGACTGATCATTATGAACCGGTTCTCAAAATGAACTTTATACATCACGAAATGGATAATAGCGCTAAAAAGATTGCCGAATATCTCTTACAAATTAAAGCAATTAAATTGCAACCGTCAAATCCTTTTACATGGGCTTCGGGGTGGAAATCACCGATTTATTGCGATAACCGCCGCACTCTTTCTTTTCCTGAAGTAAGATCTTATATAAGGGATTCCTTTGCAACAGCCATAAGTATGTACTATCCTGGTACAGAGCTTATTGCCGGTGTTGCAACCGGGGCAATAGCCCACGGAGTCCTGGTTGCTGAAAAGCTTGGCCTGCCTTTTATCTATGTCAGGCCGGAGGCAAAGGGACACGGTCTTGGAAACCGGATAGAAGGTTTCTTTGAAAAGGGACAGAAGCTTGTAGTCATTGAGGATCTTATCTCCACGGGAGCCAGCAGCCTTGGAGCCGTCAAAGCCCTGAGGGAAGCCGGTTGCGCGGTCCTTGGAATGGCTGCCATCTTTACCTACGAATTCGCCAGATCAGCCGACGGATTCAAAGAAGCAGCCTGCGAACTGCATGCACTCAGTAACTATACAACACTTGTCTCAACAGCTGTTGACACAGGTTACATAACTGACGATGATGTTGAAACACTGAAAAAATGGAGGCTCAATCCGGCTGGATGGGGCATAGGATAGTTATGGCAGCACTGTCAAATTTTGAAAGCCGTAAGGGCAGCCTTTCATGCACTCCTTCCGAGATTTTTGATTTTGTAAGCGATATACGGAATCTCAGGCAGTTCGTTCCTGAAAATGTGGTGGAGGATCTTGTGATTGAAGAGAATGCCTGCAGCTTTAGTGTTCCGGCAATGGGAAAGGTAATTATAAGACTCTCGGAAAAAGAGCCGGTGAAAAAGCTGGTTTACAGCGGTAATGCATTGCAGTCGAATGACTTCTCCCTTGTGCTTGACATAATGGAAACAGCCGGGGGAAAGGCAGAGGTTATGCTAAGGCTTGCAGCATATATGAACCCTGTTATGAAGATGATGGCTTCCGGTCTTGTTTCCGACTTCCTTGAGAAACTGATTATGGAGATGGAAAGATTCCGTAACTGGAAACAGAAAGCTTAAATTCTGCAATAGCCGTTCTCCCGGTCTTTAAATGATGAACCCGATTTCCTTGAAGGCGAATTCATTGGCCTTTCCGGCCCTGTTTTCTATCCTTAGACAGCCGGATTCGCTCACTGCCACGATCCTGCCGTTTATGATGCCTCCAGACGTCATGTAATCATGCCATTCGCCAAAACGGTAAAGCAGGGCAACATAGTCATCCCTTATCTGATCCCACTCGCCGGTGATCAGTTTTTTATAGCGCATGTCAAGGCATTTTAAAAGTTCTTTCAGACACAGATCTGTGTCGTAATTTATACCTGTGATCATCTTCAGGGAAACCGGGTTGGGGATTTGCTCAGGGAAAACCTCCTGGTTGATATTGAGTCCGATGCCGGCAACACTGCTGGTTATTGCATTTCCGGCTATTGAATTTTCAATCAGAATACCTGCTATTTTGTCATCCCCTGCATAAATATCATTTGGCCATTTTATTTTACATCCGGAGATGATCGTGTTCAGATAATCGTGGATACCCAGGGAAATGAATTCACAAAGTAAAAACTGCTCAGTGGCTGCCAACATGTTCGGGAATAGTATGATGCTGAATAACAGGTTTTTCCCGTCTTCGCTCTCCCAGCTGTTTCCCAGTTGTCCCTTTCCTGCCGACTGATAGCCTGCACGAATGACCATGCCCTCACGTGTCATACCCGATCTTATATAATCCGCGGCCGTGGTATTCGTTGATACAACATTACTCAAAAAGATGATTTCAGATCCTATTATCATTTCACGATTTCCCTCTGGCCACTGCCAGATTTGCTGAAGGACAGAGACAAACTGACGATGGCACTGTTATTGCACATTATGGAACGAAAGCGGCAAAAATACAGATAAAAGTTTGTACTTTTGCAACTTGATGTTTAACGAATCTCTTTGATGAAGAAAGGACAGGACGGGACGGAATTACTTCTGAAATCTATAGCAAAAGGTATTTTTGAGAAGAAAGGAAAAGATGTTCTTAAAATTGACCTGAGGAAACTGGATAACCGGATATCCGATTACTTCATAGTTTGCCATGGTTCGTCGGTCAGTCAGGTCGATGCAATATGCGACGCGGTTGAAGACACCGTTATCCGGGATACAGGAGAAAGACCGTCGCATGTCGAGGGACTGGAAAATTGTTTCTGGGTCCTGCTCGATTATGGAAATGTTGTTGTTCACATATTCCTTGAGGAGTACAGGCATTTCTACAACCTTGAATCATTGTGGGCCGATGCTTCCATGGAAGAGATAAGTGATAACTTAAGTTAAGATTTTATTTATGGCTGAAAACGAAAATAAAAACAAAGGTCCGGTTAAAGCTCCGGAACCAAATATGAAACCAAAGTTCAATTCGAACTGGATTTTCGCCATTCTTATCATATCATTCCTTGCCATTAACCTGATCTACGGCGGTAAGACAACTCCAAAAATTCAGACCAGGCAGTTGAAGGAAATGATCAGCAATAAGGAGATTGAAAGAATAGTACTGGTTAACAAGGAATATGCTGAGATTTACCTGAAGAAAGAGGTGCTGGAGTCGGGAAAATATACCGATATTCTGAAACCCGGCAGCGGACCAATGAATTTCGGGGTGCAGAAACCGCACTATACCCATAATATTGGAGACCTTGCCACTTTCGAGGAATTCCTTCAGAAGGAACAGGAAAATGCCGGTTACGCCGATAAGGAGATTATTTATCCCGAAACAGAGACGCGCCGCAATTATATAGGTGAGATACTCGGATGGACACTTCCCTTCATACTGCTTATCTTCCTCTGGATCTTCATGATGAGACGAATGACCGGTGGAGCCGGAGGTGCTGCGGGAGGCATTTTCAGCGTTGGCAAATCAAAAGCCCAGATCTTCGACAGGGAATCAAACGTAAAGATCAATTTCAGCGATGTTGCCGGTCTCGAGGAAGCCAAAACGGAAGTAATGGAGATAGTTGATTTCCTCAAGAATCCGAAAAAATACACGGCACTTGGCGGTAAAATACCCAAGGGAGCTATTCTGATAGGCCCTCCCGGAACGGGTAAAACTCTTCTGGCCAAGGCGGTGGCCGGCGAAGCAAACGTTCCTTTCTTCTCAATCTCCGGTTCCGATTTCGTTGAAATGTTCGTCGGCGTCGGAGCATCCAGGGTAAGGGACCTGTTCAAGCAGGCAAAGGAAAAAGCTCCATGCATTGTGTTTATCGATGAGATTGACGCGGTCGGCAGGGCAAGGGGTAAGAATGTGAACTTCGGATCGAATGACGAAAGGGAAAACACCCTGAACCAGCTCCTTACAGAGATGGACGGCTTCGGTACAAATATGGGCGTAATAATTCTCGCCGCCACTAACAGGGCCGATATCCTCGACAGAGCACTTCTAAGGGCAGGAAGATTCGACAGGCAGATCCATGTTGAACTACCCGAACTTACTGAGAGGGAAGCAATATTCAAGGTACACCTCCGGCCTATTAAACTCGAAAAGGATTTTGATGTGAGCTTCCTGGCAAAACAGACACCGGGATTCTCAGGAGCTGATATCGCAAATGTTTGCAATGAGGCTGCACTTATCGCGGCAAGAAAGAATAAGAATGTAGTCGAAAAGCAGGACTTCCTTAATGCTATCGACAGGATAGTGGGCGGACTGGAACGCAAAAGCAAGATCATCTCAATGGATGAAAAGCGAACCATCGCGTACCACGAGGCCGGTCATGCCACAGTGAGCTGGCTGCTCGAACATGCAAGCCCGCTTGTAAAGGTTACAATTATTCCCAGGGGAAGAGCTCTCGGGGCAGCATGGTACCTGCCGGAAGAAAGACAGATAACTACCAGGGAACAACTACTCGATGAAATGGCCTACGCACTCGGAGGAAGAGCCGCGGAACAGATTATATTCGGGAAAATATCAACAGGAGCCCTGAACGACCTCGAAAAGGTGACAAAACAGGCATATGCTATGGTCTCCTACTTCGGTATGAGCGAAAAGATAGGCAATATAAGCTTTTACGACTCATCGGGACAATCGGATTACGGATTTACAAAACCCTATAGTGAAAGGACTGCCGAATTGATCGACCAGGAGGTTAAAAAAATTATTTCAGAATCCTTCGATCGGGCTGTTGAGCTTCTGGAAAAACACAAGGAGGGATTGACTGAGCTGGCAGAACTGCTTCTTGAAAAAGAGGTCATATTCAGCGAGGATGTGGAAAAAATCTTTGGCAAGAGGAAGGCGGATATTATAAAGGAACAGAAGGAACGTGAAAAAGAAACTCAGACAGGTAATGAAACGGAGCCGGAAGTATCTGAACCTGAAAAGGAAATAAGTGATCCTTCTCCTTCGGATGCACAGGAAACGGGCAGTAGTGACGGTCCGGAGACCGGCGGAGATCAAGGATCCGTCAGGCAGGAAGGGAATAATACAGCTTCACAACAATCTGCCAAAGACTAAACATTCAAACAGTTAAAAGCTTGTTAAATTGGGTAATTTCTCCACCAGGACACTGACTGCGGTCTGGATAGTGATTTTTATACTTGGAGGCTTTTGGCTCCATCCTGTTTCGTTTTTTGTAACCGGATTTCTTCTGCTTTGCGGGGCCATGTACGAATACTACCTGATGGTAAAAAGCACGGGCGTGAGACCCCAGGTAATAACCGGCATCATCACCGGAGCTGCAATGTATTCCATCGCCACTCTTGTAGCGGCAGGGATTATCGGTAATGAGTACTTCCTGCTGCTTGTGATCCCTGCCCAGATCATCCTGGTTACCCAACTTTACCGCGAACAGGATAGACCTTTCGATTCTCTGGCACATACCTTCTTCGGGATATTCTACGTGGGAATACCATTCTCCTTCTTCCCTTTTGCAGCCTTCTCAAGAACAGGTTTCAGGGCAATCCTTCCACATCCCGATATAGTGTTTTCACCTGGACTGGTTATAGGATTCCTGATTCTTCTGTGGACCTACGACACGGGTGCATATCTTACCGGCGTCGCCTTTGGCAAACACAGGCTTATGGAAAGGATATCCCCGAAGAAATCGTGGGAGGGTTTTTTCGGAGGCCTGCTGCTGGCTGTCGCTGTCGCATGGCTTCTCTCAGGCTGGTTCGGGATAACAAGTACCGCGGGCTGGATGGTTATTGCACTTATTATTGCAGTTGCCGGTACCTACGGCGACCTTACCGAATCAATGCTCAAGAGGAGCAGCGGAGTGAAGGATTCCGGTTCCCTGCTGCCGGGGCATGGTGGACTGCTCGACCGGTTTGACAGCGCACTGTTCTCGTTTCCTTTGGTTTATCTTTTTATCACTCTTTTTGGTTGATTGGCAAGTGTTGATTAGTTTTGCGGAAATTTATTCATTTAAGGAATGGCCATTCACAGGGAAGGATACAAAATAATTGCTGTCGGGTTTATTATTCTGCTGATTATTAACATAATAGCGGGAATAATGTTGCCCGATAAGTCTTTTCTGAAATGGATGGTACTTCTCCTGTCGCTTTCATTATATGTTTTCATACTCTTTTTCTTCAGACTTCCATCCAGGCAGCTCCAGCCGGATCCCGGACTGATCTATGCACCGGCCGACGGAAAAGTGGTTGTTATAGAGGAAACCGTGGAAAATGAATATTTCAAAGACCAGCGTCTCCAGATATCGATATTCATGTCGCCTTTCAATATGCACAGCAACAGGTATCCGGTGTCGGGTTCAGTGAAACAGGTATATTACCATCCCGGGAAATACATGGTGGCCTGGCATCCAAAATCATCGGAACTGAACGAAAGAAGCAGCGTGGTAATCGAAACTGAAAACGGAACAGAGATACTGGTCAGACAGATTGCCGGAGCTGTGGCACGGCGGATCGTGACATATGCCAAACCGGGACAAAAGGTAACCCAGGGAGGAGAACTTGGTTTTATAAAGTTCGGTTCGAGGGTGGATGTTTTCCTGCCGCTCGGAACTGAAATAGAAGTGCCTATCCTGCAGCAGGTTAAGGCAAACAAAAGCATTATAGCAAAAATCTGAAAAAACCTGATTCATGGAAAAAACTGACAACAGGGTAATTGACATTGCTCCGGATGTGAAATGGATTGGAATACTTGATTATGATATCACGACATTTGATATCGTGATGACTACGGAATACGGAACAACCTATAACTCTTTCTTTATAAATACTTCTAAAAAAGCCCTGATAGAAGTTGCAAAGGAGAAGTTTTGGGATGTCTATTTCAATAAAATTCAGCAGGTAACCGATCCTTCGGAAATTGAATACATCATTCTCGATCATACAGAGCCCGACCATTCAGGCAGCCTTGGCCGCCTGCTCGAACTGGCGCCTGACGCGACCGTGGTTGGAAGCGGAAATGCAATAAGATACCTGGGCGACATTGTAAACAAACCTTTCAAATCCCTGACAGTTAAGGACGGAGATACCCTCGACCTTGGAAACAAGACGCTGAGATTCATCTCGGCCCCGAATCTCCACTGGCCCGATTCAATATATACCTGGCTGGAGGAAGACAGGATCCTGTTTACCTGCGATTCCTTCGGTGCCCATTATTGCAGCGAAAAGCTCTTCAGCGAACTGACCCCCGATTATCTCGACTCTTTCAAATACTATTTTGACGTTATCCTTAAACCCTTCAGCAAATTCATGTTGAGGGCAATTGATAGAATCAAAGGGCTTGAGCCTGTCCTTATTTGCCCCGGCCATGGCCCGCTTCACAGGGATAATATTGATGAAGTCGTAGCTCTCAGCGCTAAGCTCTCGGAAGAGTACCTAAAGCTTACTGCCGGAGCTGATGTAAAAAGAGTGCTTGTTGCCTATGTCTCGGCTTATGGATTCACCGGAAAGGCAGCTGAGTATATTGCAGAAGGGATAGGAGAGGAAAGCGGCTGTGTAGCCGATGTCGTTGATATTGAGCATATCTCTGCCGCCGAACTCGACCTGAAGATCTCCTCAGCCGATGCCATTATCGCGGGATCTCCCACTATCAACCAGAATACCCTGCTGCCGGTCTATACCCTCTTTGCACTGATAAATCCCCTGCGCGACAGGGGAAAACTTGCCGGAGCATTCGGATCATACGGATGGAGCGGTGAAGCACCAAAAATCATTCTGGATAACTTCAGAAACCTTAAACTGAAAACCTTCGACGAAACAGCCGGATTCAAATTTGCCCCGGGTGGGGAAAAGAAGGAAAGCCTGGTCGAATTCGGAAAAAAATTCGCCCGCGAGGTGACGGGGGAAGCATCGAAGGAATAGATATAAGGTTGGCAGCAGGCCACATGGCACACGCGGCTTGAAAATTGCATATCGTTTTGGGTAAAAAAATTGTCGTAAAACAATAAGCCAGTTATCGTTTTGGGTAAAAAATTTGTTGTTCTTTTCAGGTTATAGCGAAGACTCCACTATGTTTGAGCAACAAAAATTTAGCATTTGTAAATTTTCTGATTAGATTTGTATATATACATTGAAAAGACCCTTTGATGAAGACCTCTATTAGGAACATCCTGATTATTCTGGGCGTTATTCTTTTTCTGTTTTTGTTATGGTCTTTCAGGATTATAGTAGTTTATGTGCTTGTCTCCGGAGTGCTGTCGGTCATGGGAAGGCCGCTGGTCGACCTGCTGAGACGGATCAAAATAGGAAAATGGCAGTTTCCGCGGGCTCTATGCGCGTTGCTTACCCTGATAGTGATCTGGGGCCTGATAACTCTTTTCTTCTATATCTTCATACCTCTTATTACCAGGCAGATTAATTACCTGTCAACAATCGATGGCTCTAAAATTGTGGAGCTGGTCGAGGGTCCGGTAAAGAAAATCGAAGAGCTCATTACCCTTCTGAATCCGGAGATTTCAGGAAAACTTTCAGTCACCGATTACATAACTTCCAAGGTAGAAGGCATTCTTAACATAGAAGGGGTACAGAAATTTATGGGATCGTTGGTTGGTGTCCTGGGAAATATAGCCATTGCAGTATTCTCAATCTCCTTTATAACCTTTTTCTTCCTCAAGGACAAGCATCTTTTCTTCGAATCAATCCTGATGTGGATCCCCGACAAGTACGTGGAAAACGTTACCAGGGCCCTCAATTCAATCAAGCACCTTCTTACAAGATACCTTATAGGGATTGTCATCCAGAGTACATGTATAATGATACTGATCACACTTGGAATGACTATAGCAGGGATTGAATTCCAGCAGGCTCTGGTGATGGGACTGATTTTGGGAACACTTAACATTATACCCTACGTGGGCCCATGGCTCGGCTTTTTCATAGTGATGATAATGGGCATAGCCACGCATATCCAGTACGATTTTTCAACAGTGGTGGTTCCGTTGGTGATGTACATGATGATCGTGGTGGCTATAACGCAGCTCATAGATAATATTATTTTCCAGCCTGTCATTTTTTCCAGCAGCGTAAGGGCGCATCCGCTCGAGATTTTTATTGTCGTCCTTGCAGCCGGCTTTGCTGCCGGAATACCGGGAATGCTTCTCGGAATACCGACTTATACTGTTCTCAGGGTGTTCCCCCGGGAGTTCTTCTACGGATTCAAAGCCATCCAGAAAATAACATCAAGTCTGTCGGACGAGGATCAGGACGGGAAAAAATTGCTGACATCCGGCCCGCAAGGCATTGTCATCAAGAGGAAACAAAGAAGAAAACCCCGGAGACCTAAAGAAAACAAGCAGGAAATACTATGAATTCATTCGTTTCTTTGCTTAAAAGGATATTCAGGTTCTACTATGAAGGCTTCACCACAATGTCGTGGTGGGGCAAACGAATCTGGACAATTCTGCTTATCAAATTGTTTATCATTTTCCTCATCCTGAAGCTGTTCTTTTTTCCCGATTTCCTCAAAAAGAATTACCGGACAGATAAGCAGCGCAGCGAACATGTACTGGAACAACTAACAAAACAACATTAAGCCTATGTTTGAGAGTTTTGACTTATCCCTCGTGGACTGGTCGCGGGCTCAATTTGCCCTCACGGCTGTTTACCACTGGCTTTTCGTTCCCCTTACACTCGGCCTTTCATTCATTATTGCAATAATGGAGACTATCTATGTAAGAACCGGCAATGAGGAATGGAAGCGTATGACCAAATTCTGGATGACTCTTTTCGGGATTAATTTTGCAATAGGCGTGGCAACCGGACTGATCCTTGAGTTTGAATTCGGCACCAACTGGTCAAACTACTCCTGGTTTGTCGGGGATATCTTCGGAGCACCCCTTGCAATAGAAGGCATTCTTGCCTTCTTCCTTGAATCGACTTTCGTTGCCGTTATGTTTTTCGGGTGGGAAAAGATCAGCAAAAGAGCCCATCTGATATCCACCTGGCTGGTGGCGATAGGAGCCAACCTTTCAGCATTATGGATACTGGTCGCCAATGCCTGGATGCAAAACCCCGTAGGAATGGTCTTTAATCCCGAAACTGCCAGAAATGAAATGATAAGCTTCTGGGAAGTCCTTTTCAATGAGGTGGCTGTCTCCAAGTTCCTTCACACCATCTCATCGGGCTTCCTTCTGGGATCAATGTTCGTGGTGGGAATAAGTGCGTATTACCTCCTTAAAAACCGCGAGATACTTCTTGCAAAAAGAAGTATACTGATCGCGGGCATCTTTGGCCTGCTCTCATCCCTCCTGGTGATTTATACCGGCGATATTTCGGCAAGAACCCTGGCAAAGGCTCAGCCAATGAAATTCGCTGCTTTCGAAGCCCTCTATGAGGGAAAGGAGAGGGCGGGACTGGTTGCCGTGGGAGTGCTCAGGGAATCGGACAGGAAAATCGGGGATAAAGCCGTGAATGATTTTGTGTTCAGGATTGAAATTCCGGGATTCCTTTCAGTGATGACAGGCGGCAGCCCGGAAACCTTCGTACCGGGGATCAGCGATCTTGTAAACGGAAATCCCGAAAGGGGCCTGCTTTCCGTATCGGAAAAGATGGAGAGAGGAAGAATTGCCCGGGATCTGCTGATCGAATACAAGGAAGCCAGAAAAATCAACGACACAGAGATAGCTGAAAGCATTGCAGCGACATTCAGAGACAGAAAATTCAATGAAGAATTTTTCAGGTATTTCGGCTATGCCTCCATTGATAAGCCGGAAGAAGTGATCCCCGGCGTTAAAGTGTCATTCTACACTTTCCATGTGATGGTAATGCTGGGATTCCTTTTCATCCTTATATTCTCCCTCGCGCTGCTGTTCCTCTTCCGCGGAACTCTCAGAAAGAACAAATGGTTCCTGTGGATAGCCCTCTTCTCAATCCTGCTTCCCTATGTCGCGAGCGAACTCGGTTGGGTGCTCGCTGAAATGGGCCGCCAGCCCTGGATAATACAGGACCTTATGCCCGTGACAACTGCAGTTACCCATGTAAGCACCGGATCGGTAATAACAACATTCATACTCTTCGCGGTTTTGTTTACAATCCTGCTTATTGCAGAAGTTTCGATTATGATAAGGCAGATTAAAATAGGACCAAAAAATTAGGAGGACCACCAAATGACATTAATGATATCACATATGTTCCTGCAGGCCTACTGGTGGATCATCATCTCCCTGCTTGCCGGCCTTCTGGTATTCCTCATGTTTGTCCAGGGCGGACAATCGATGATCTTTTCCCTTCCGAAGACAGAGCTCCAGAAAGCTATGCTTGTCAATGCAATGGGAAGAAAATGGGGATTTACCTTTACCACCCTTGTTACTTTCGGAGGAGCTTTCTTTGCTTCATTCCCGCTCTTTTACTCTGTAAGTTTCGGAGGCGCCTACTGGATGTGGATCGCTATACTGTTCAGCTTCATCATTCAGGCCGTTGCATACGAATACCGCTCAAAACCATCCAACGTCCTTGGTCAGAAGACTTTCGACACTTTCCTTTTCATAAACGGATCACTTGGACCCTTCCTGATAGGAACAGTTGTGGGTACTTTCTTTACAGGTTCACAGTTCAGTCTCAATGAGCTTAACCAGGTAAAATGGGGAACACCATGGCATGGACTTGAGGCGCTTCTCAATGTCCGAAACCTGGCGCTCGGACTGGCTGTCCTCTTCCTGGCAAGGACTAACGGACTGCTTTATCTGATGAACACTGTTGACGACGACGATCTTTTCGAGAGATCAAGGAGGAAACTGTCCATGGATTCTATTTCATTCCTGGTGTTCTTCCTGTTCTTCGTTATTGTGCTGCTGTTGTCGGAGGGATTTGCATACGACCGCGCTACGGGAACAGTCAGCATGGAGAAGTTCAAATATCTTCATAACCTGCTGCAAATGCCTCTTGTTATGGTGATCTTCCTCGCGGGAGTGATCAGCGTACTTTACGGGATAGGGGCAGCCCTGTTCAAAGCAAAGCGTTCGGCAATATGGTATACGGGCGCCGGAACGATTCTGGCCGTGATGGCTCTCTTTTTTATAGCCGGCTTCAACGGCACTGCATTCTACCCGTCGGTATCAGACCCCGGAAGCTCCCTTACCATCGACAAGGCATCTTCAAGCTTCTTTACATTGAAAACCATGATGTACGTGTCGTTCTTCGTGCCTTTCGTGATTGCATATATCTGGTATGCCTGGAAAGCTATAAACAGGAAAAAAATTACCGGCGATGAAATAATGAAAGGAAGGCATTTGTATTAGGCACGGGGCACGGGGCACGGGGCGCAGGGCACAGGGCACAGAGCACAGGGCACAGGGCGCAGGGCACAGGGCTCAGGGCTCAGGGCTCAGTGCACGGGGCACGGGGCAAGAAGATGTATACTGCTAACCGTGCGTTGCATGCCACACGCTGCAAAATTAGAAATTTGATAAACAGTAAAATATGTATCTATCCGGAATCCTGCACTACCTTATATGGCCGGCTTTTATTATACTGAGCTGGTTCGTGATCAAGGCTGCTTTGAAGTACTACGAGAAGAAGTATCCTCCCGAGAGGGAGGAGAGCTGAAAGGCAGATAAAAAGCGGCAAGCGACATCAGTATATAAAGCGGTATTATCAGGGGAGCCGAGGCGATGCCGAAGATGACAAGCATTGCAAGCACTGCTCCGGCAAATATGAATCTCCATTCATTACCGCTGAAACTGAATCCTTTGAATTTGTTTGAAATCAGGGGGATCCGGGTTACCATCAGCAGCGACAGTGTCACGGAGTAGATTGCCAGGGCAACAGGAGAAGCTGTAAATGAAGCTATGAGAGGCGATCGAGAGTATGCGGCAGCCAGAACAATGGAAATGACTGCAATGGCATTCCCCGGTGTAGGCAATCCCCTGAAAACAGCAGACTGTGTGCTGTCAACATTGAATATCGCGAGCCGCAGTCCGGCAAGAACCGGCATCAGTATGGTAACAAATGGCAAAACATCTGACATGAATACTGAAGTGCCGTGGCCTGTTCCGGCAGCTGCTTTTATCATTTCATGAATGATGATGGCCGGGGAAACTCCGAAGCTTACTATATCAGCCAGACTGTCGAGTTCTTTCCCGATTTCGGAGAATGCATGCAGCAAACGGGCTGAAAAACCGTCGAGGAAATCAAATATCATAGCGGCAAGGATAAGCCATGATGCCACTACGAGAGAACCGGAGGAGGCAAAGATCACGGAAGTGAATCCGGCAGCCAGATTGAGACAGGTTATGAAATTCGGAATGTGCTTCATGTCGTTCAGTTCATGCCATTGTGATGACGGCAAGCAAAATTATTATAAATTTCACATGATTGGGAGAAATTATTAGATTTGCATCATTTATTACTGCCTTGATGATCAGTTTAAAGAATATACGGATTGCAGTGGATTTTGACGGAACCATTGTGGATCATGAATATCCCGGTATCGGCAAGGAGAAACTGTTCGCGTTTCAGACTCTCAAAGAACTCGAGAAGCTGGGAGCAAGACTTATTTTGTGGACCTTCAGGGCAGGACCTGAACTTGAACAGGCTGTTGAATACTGCAGGAAGAACGGGATCGTGTTCTATGCAGTGAACCGGAATTATCCCGAGGAAGTATATGATGAATCAATCAGCCGGAAGATTGATGCTGATGTTTTTATTGACGATAAGAATGTAGGCGGCTTTCCCGGCTGGAGCGAGATATGGCAGATCCTTGTTCCCTTCGATCTCCACCAGAAAGAGATGGAAAGGCAGATAGCCAATGCAAGAAGGAACAGTCTGCGGCGTTTGTTCGGAAGGAGAGACAGGCAGAATGAAGGCTAAGATTCTGACATCTACAATTGCGGTCATTCTGACTGCAGCCGCACTCCTTGCAGGCGCATGCTCGAACAGGGCAGGAAATGCAGTGAAATCCTCCACTGAAACCAGAGCCAAAAAGCAGGAACCTGCAGCCAGCCTTATAAGAATGAAATCACCTGCTGAAAATGCAAAGCACAAGTTAAACGACCAGATAAAAATCTCCCTCGATCCGGATACTGATGCCGGAATCCCCGACTCCGTAAAGGTGTTTTTTGACGGTAAACAGGTGGCAGTACTGTTTTCTGCTCCATGGGAATACACTGTTTCAGGCGACCTTACCGGAATGACCGGACGAAAGCCTGTCAGGGCCGTAGCATACACATCCGACCTTAACCAGTCGGTGACAAGATTTGTTATTATCTATTCGGATTCAGCTCCCAAACGGCTTGGTTACAGACTGATAAATACATACCCCCATGATTCGGGCGCCTTTACGCAGGGACTGTTTTTTCACGAAGGGCTACTTTATGAAGGTACAGGCCAGGAGTCAGGTTCGAGCTTAAGGACAGTTGAACTTAAAACAGGAAAGGTAATCAGGCAGGTTAACCTCGATGCATCACTTTTCGGAGAAGGAATAAGCCTTTACAACGACAGGATATTCCAGCTTACCTGGCAGAATAAGGTTGGATTTGTTTACAACCTTTCCGATTTCAGGCTGATCAACAAGGTCTACTACCAGGGAGAGGGATGGGGGCTTACCACAATAGACGACAGGATTGTCAGAAGTGATGGAACCAATATCCTGTATTTCCATGAGCCTGAAATGTTTGATGCTGTAGCGCGTCTCGAGGTTTACGACCACGAAAAGAAAGTTGACCAGCTCAATGAGCTCGAATATATAAACGGTGAGATATGGGCTAATATCTGGATGACGGACCTTATTGCCCGTATCGACCCGAAAAGCGGCAAGGTGAATTCCTATATCGATCTCTCACGCCTTTTTCCTGAGTCAAAACGACAGAAAGTCAACGCGGATGTCCTTAACGGGATAGCCTGGGATCAGAAAGGCGGCAGGATATTCGTAACCGGTAAACGATGGCCCAATCTCTATGAGATAGAAGTCATTGAATAAGCTTCTTCGCGTAAATGATATTTATTGCAGAAGGGATAATGCTGAATTCTGCCGGTGTATGCCCCAGCGATTCCCCGTCGGCTTCAATTAACAGCTTTGATTCAGAGCTTACCTTAAGCCCCTTGCTCCTGTATCCGTCAACCTTCCGGTGGCTCAGTATGGTTCCGTCATAAAGCATGCCCAGGCTTCGTATTATTTCAAACTTCCCCATTTCCTTTATCACGGTGATGTCGAACAGGCCATCGTCAGGCAATGCATCGGGTGTCTGCCTCATCCCGCCACCGCAATACCTCCCGTTGCCGATATTGATCGAGAATATTTTTGCATTGCTGGTGATCCCGTCTATTGTGATTTCAACAGGCGTATTCCTGTATGTGATAAGACTGCGAAGAAGGTTGAAGAGATAGATAGCCTTGTTGCTTCTGCCTTTTTCCTTCTGCCTGTTGGTCCTTAAAATAACCACCGCTTCAAAACCTGTTCCGGCGATGTTTATAAAGTAGGTCCTGTGTTTTGCACTTCCGATGTGATAGTCTATAACACCAATGTCATGAAGCAGCGTCTTTCCTTCTTTTATCACAGATACAGCTCCTTCATAAACCAGCGGGATACCGAACATCCTGCCCCAGTCGTTCCCCGTTCCCACAGGTATCAGTCCTATCGTAACCTCCGACGGAAGGCAATGAGTCTGTGTGAAAACCCCGTTGATGATCTCGTTAAGAGTCCCGTCGCCACCAACAGATATGATCTTCCTGTATCCTTCAGCCAGCATGGTCCTTGTAAATTCGGTTGCGTCGCCTTTACCGGTCGTGGTGAGGGCGTTGAAGTTTATGCCATTCTTTCTCAGAATGTCTGATATCCTGCCACTATCTTTTGAACCTTTGGCATTGCCGGCATTGGGATTAAAGATAGCACACCATTCAGGCCTCATTATTGTTTCTTCCATCGCGATCGTTTTGGACAAATATCTGAATAAATGAAGAATAAAAGCTTCCCGGAGAAGTTTAAAATCGCGATATTACAGAAGTCGCTAAAGATGAGAGCTCAACGAGGTTCAGAAAGGCAGCATTGTTAATAAGATGTTGATAAGGACATATAAAATGTTTACAATTACATTGTTGGCTCCCGGGAGCCAACAATTCATAAGTAGTACATTTGTAGCTCGAAATCAGTAAGGAATTTCAATCTGTAATCACATGGGAAGGATCATAGCTATCGCGAATCAGAAGGGTGGGGTAGGGAAGACGACAACGGCAATAAACCTGGCGGCCAGCCTGGCTGCCCTTGAAAAGAAAGTCATAATAATTGATGCTGATCCTCAGGCTAATGCCACTTCGGGGATGGGCATCGACAACCGTTCGTTAAAGGCGACTGTTTATGATTGTCTCGTTAATGGAAGGGAGCCTGCTGATACAATAATAGCGAGCAGCATTGAGAATCTTTCATTGATGCCGTCGAATATCGATCTGGTCGGAGCCGAGATAGAAATGCTTGATATGCCTGAAAGGGAGAAAATTCTCAAGCGGGTTCTTTCAAAGATTTCCGGGAATTACGATTATGTGATCGTCGACTGCTCTCCCTCGCTCGGCCTTCTCACTGTAAACGCGCTCACTGCAGCCAACTCGGTGATCATACCTGTTCAGTGCGAATATTTTGCCCTTGAGGGGCTGGGCAAGCTTTTGAATACAATAAAGATAATTCAGGGCAACCTGAACCCTGATCTCGAGATAGAAGGCTTTTTGCTTACCATGTACGATTCGAGGCTAAGGCTTTCAAACCAGGTTGCAGAAGAAGTGAACAAACATTTCCAGCAGATGGTATTCAAGACTATCATTCAGAGAAATGTAAAGCTTTCGGAAGCCCCCAGCTTCGGACAGCCTGCAATACTGTATGATGCAGATTCGAGGGGGACCGTCAATTATCTTAATCTGGCCAAGGAGATTATAGAAAAACATAATCCCGACGGCAATTAACCTGTTAACCTAACTGACGATGACAAAGAAGCAAGCATTAGGAAGAGGGCTCGGAGCGTTGATCGATGGTGTTGAAAAAGAAGTTCTGGAGAGAAAAGTAGAACCCAATATGGATATTGCAATCGATTCGATAGATGGCAATCCCTTTCAGCCAAGAAGTCATTTTGATGAACAGTCGCTTGAGGAACTTGCTGCATCAATAAGGCAAGTGGGAATTGTTCAGCCGCTGACAGTAAGGGAAACTGCCGGAGGACGTTACCAGCTTATAGCCGGCGAAAGACGGCTCAGGGCCGCACGACTGGCCGGGCTTAGCCATGTGCCCGCCTATATCCGGACAGCCGACGACCAGGCTATGCTCGAACTTGCCCTGGTGGAGAACATCCAGCGCGAAGACCTCGACGCCATGGAAGTGGCAATAACCTTCCAGCGACTGATCGAAGAGTGCCGGCTGACTCAGGAACAACTGAGCGACAGGGTGGGAAAACAACGTTCGACAATTTCAAACTACCTCAGGCTCCTGCGCCTTCCCGCGGAAATACAGCTCGGGATACGAAACAAAAGTATAATGATGGGACATGCCCGAACCCTCGTCAATATAGAGAACCCGAAAACCCAGATGGATGTCTATTACCGTATTATCGACGACGATCTGTCGGTGAGACAGGTAGAGGAACTGGTCAGATCACTTCAATCAAAAAAAATAAAGGATCCGGCAAAAATCGAAAGAAAAAAGAAACTGAACGAGGATTTTAAACAGCTCTCGGAACACCTTAACCGGATCTTCTCAACAAAGGTCAACTTCAGGATTAACGAACAGGGAAAGGGAAAGATAGTGATCCCTTTCGATAATCCGGAAGAGATGGAACGCATTTTGGGCCTCTTTGACCGTCTTAACTACTGAAATTAATTATATTTGTCGCTCCGGTCCCGCCGGCAATGGGGAAAAAACCGGATTCTGTTGGTTTTGAGAACAATTGAAAAAATAAAAATTATTCTCATCGGCTTAATTTTTTGTGTCCCGGCTGTTTTACCGGCACAGGATTCAATTGTTGTTGCAAAGCCGGCCAGAAGAGTATTCCGCCCCGAACCGATGAAAGCGACAATGCTTGCAGTTGCTTTCCCGGGCTTCGGCCAGGTTTACAACAGGAAGTACTGGAAGATACCGTTTGTTTACGCCGGATTCGGCGGACTGGCCTATAGCGTGGGTTTTAACACCGGCAAATACAATGAGATGATGAAGGCATATCAGGATTTCACAGATAAAATACCTGAAACCGACAGCTATATCGGACTGATAAAGGGAGCTGATCCCTCTGAGTATGACCCTGTCCTTCACCCCGATACCTATAACCCGTCTTCCAAATCGTGGGTTGAAGATAACCTCCTCAGAGCCGTGGATTATTATAAAAAATACCGCGATCTCAGCTATATCGGCGTAGCTGTATGGTACCTGATAACCGTCCTTGATGCAAATGTCGATGCCAGCCTGGCAAACTTCGACGTTTCCGATCAGCTCGACCTCCAGATTGCCCCCCTGGGGATGCCTGTCCCCGGTGTTTACGGTGCAGGCATTAACATGAGTCTTGTTTATAATTTTTAATTCAAATGACCGGAAAAAAGATGATATTTAAGAAATCAGTTGTCGGATTCCTCCTGACTCTCCTGTTAACGAACCTGTACGCGATAAACGACACCATAATACTGAAATCAGAAATATACACCGAAAAAATTTCCGCCGACCTCGACAGCCTCGTCAACAGCTGGTACGTCAGACTGGCAATGGAGGGACATATAGATGACTTCATCAGTGATTCAGTGGGAATAGAATATCCCGATACCGTGTACAAGGAGAGAATAGGCAAAATCTATTCCCTGATGAAACTTCCCTACAATAGCATAATCAGAAATCATATTCATGTTTATACCATAAAGCAGAGGAAACAGTTCAGCGCCGTTCTTGGCCTGTCCGATTATTATTTTCCCCGGATAGAGGATATCTTTGATTCCTACGGCCTTCCCGCCGAGTTGAAATATATGGCAGTCATTGAATCAGCCCTTAATCCGAACGCTGTCTCACGAGCTGGAGCCACCGGCCTGTGGCAGTTCATGTACAGCACGGGGAGAAGCTACGGACTGACCATCAACTCGCTGGTCGACGAGAGACGCGACCCGATAAAGGCCACTCATGCAGCTGCAAAATACATAAAGGATCTATATCAGATTTACAACGACTGGATACTGGTTATAGCAGCCTACAACTGCGGTCCAGGAAACGTGAACAAGGCTATCAGACGTTCGGGAAACAAAAAGGATTACTGGGCTATCTACTACAGGCTTCCGCGCGAGACAAGAGGCTATATCCCGCAGTACGTGGCCGCCGCCTATGCTATGAATTACTATGCAGAACACAAAATCAAGCCTCTGCCACTGAACATTCCCGTTGCAACCGACACTATAATGGTAAGTACCGATATACACCTTACCCAGATATCGGAGGTAATGGGAATTCCCATAGGTGAACTGAGAGCCCTCAATCCACAGTACCGGACAGGACTTGTACCCGGTTCTTCAAAACCTTTCTCACTGACACTTCCGATGAATCACCTGGGCGATTTTATCGACCTTAATGATACCATCAGAAACTATAAAGCCGATGTGTACCTGACACGGGTCAACCAAACGGCCGACCCCTCACGCTCAACATATGTTCCCCCTGATGTAAAGGGGAAAACCCGGCTGATATACACTGTAAAGGACGGAGATAACCTGGGATTCATCGCGGAATGGTATAGGGTCAGCCTGTCCGACCTCAGGTACTGGAACAATATCTACAGGAATCTGATCAGGGTGGGCCAGAAACTGTCAATCTATGTCGATCCTTCCAGGGCAAGCCAGTACGAGAAAATCAATGACATGACTTTCGCACAGAAACAGGCGATGATAGGAAAAACAAGTCCTTCAGCCCCGACGGCCAGTATCATGCAGCCGGTACAGGACGGGGATTTTATCACATACACTGTCAGACCGGGTGATACGATATGGGAAATAGTAAAGAAGTACGATAACGTCAGCACAACAGACGTGCTTCAGTTGAACAATATCAGCGATCCGTCGAGGATAAAAGTCGGACAAGTGTTGAAAATTAAGAAGAAGAGCTGATCTATATCCCCAGATGCGTCCATTAAGGTCATTTTTGCTTTTGCTGATATATCTGATCTGTTTTACAGGTCTGGCCTGGATTTTGCCCTGGAACCCCGGCTTCCCCACTATCAGTAACTTCCTGCCGGAGAAGCTTTTTCAGCCTGCTTCAAATGACCTGCCTGAGCTTAACGGAGATGTAAATGACGATTATCATGATACTGTTATCGCTCCTCCGCTGATCACAGTTGAAGCCGATTCCTCAGCAGCCGATACCATAGCCCCGCCACGCGATCCGATGTCGGTGTTCTTCGACGGACTGAAGCGTTCTCGTGCAGAACAGATCAGAATACTTTACTACGGTGATTCCCAGATAGAGGGCGACAGAATAACTTCAAGCATAAGGAGATACCTGAGAAGGGAACATGGTGGAACAGGCCCCGGACTGATGCTTCCCGTAATGCCGGTAAGCTATACCCGGTCATTCTATATCAGGGCTTCATCGAACTGGAAAAGATACAATTACCTTTCATACCGTAACGCTGAGATAAGTCATAAGGACCTTGGCCCTTTCATGGCCTTCTGCAGGTACATGCCCGAAGGATCAGTATCAGCATCAAAGGTTAAATCGTGGATAAGAATAGTTCCCTCTGTCCTTGCCGATCCTGCCGAATCGCAGTTCGAATATCTTAGAATATTTTACAGGAACAGCCAGGGCGATGTGAGTATTGGGGTAAAAGCCGGTGACAACCCCCTCATCTCAGATACATTAAAATCGTCCGGAGAACTTATGGAGTATGTATGCCCTCTCAACAATGCATCCAATATCCTTATCGATTTCTCCGGCAATACAAGTCCCGATATTTACGGCATCAGCATCGAAAGCAAGACAGGAGTCGTGGTCGACAATATCCCGCAGAGGGGCAGTGCCGGGCTTGAGTTTACAATGGTGGATAAGAACAACATCGGGAAAGCCTTTGAACTCCTGAAACCCGACTTGGTTGTAGTGCACTATGGCCTGAACCTGGCAACAACAATCAGGAGCGATTATTCATACTATGAAAAGGGTCTTGCCAGACAGCTGGATCTTATCAGGGAGATATCGCCGGAAGCCGGCCTGCTGGTCATCGGTATGACCGATATGGCCCGTCAGGTTGATGGCCAGGTAAAGTCATATCCCAATATCCCAAAGATTATCAATGCACAGAGAAATGCTGCTGCCGGATCGGGAGCTGTTTTCTGGGATGCCAGAAAAGCTATGGGAGGACAGTCATCCATTGTGCATTGGTTCAATATGAATCCTCCCCTGGCCAAACCCGACTATGTTCATCTTACCGACCTGGGCGCCGACAGACTTGCACAACTGATGGTAAATGACCTGTTTACACCGGAAACTCCCGATCCGGTGGTAATGACACCTCCTATGGTGCAGATCGATACATCTGCCCTTGAAAAGGCCGAAACAGTTGTCTCTGCTGTTGAACCCCAGCCTCAGCAATCAATTGTAAAGACTGTTGTCTCTGAAATTTTCAGCTACGATCCTGACAGGATATTCGTTTTTACTTCAGCGGCTTTCTGGATTTTCTTCCTTGTGGTACTGGCAGGTTTCAGCCTGTTTTACAGGAAATTGTTTGCAAGGAACTTCTACCTCCTGCTGATGAGCCTGTTCTTCTACTACAAAGCCGGAGGTCTTTTTCTCTTCGTTCTGGTTTTTGTTACCATTATCGATTATACCTGTGGCCGCCTGATCCACAGGTCGGATACAAAGGCCGGAAAACGCTTCTTTCTTATCCTGAGCATCATTTCCAACATAGGGCTCCTTGTTTATTTCAAGTACACCGGTTTTATTGTTCAGATAATAAATGATCTGTTTGGCACTGAGATCATTGTCAGGGATGTACTTGGCGCCCTCTCCAACAGTCTTCTCGGAACAGATTTCAATATAGACTCAATCGTTCTTCCGGTAGGAATCTCTTTCTTCACCTTCCAGTCGCTCAGTTATACAATCGACATGTACAGGATGAAACTTGAGCCGGTTAGGAATATATTGGATTTCGGATTTTATGTCTCATTCTTTCCGCAACTTGTTGCAGGCCCAATTGTGAGGGCATCGGAGTTTATACCACAGCTTTACAGGGAATACAACGTTTCAGCAAGGGAGTTCAGCCATGCCGTGTTCCTGATAATTAAGGGACTTATTAAAAAGATAATAATCTCCGATTTCATTGCTGTCAATTTCATCGACAGGGTATTTGAGGTTCCCACCGTTTACTCGGGATTCGAAAACCTGATGGCTGTTTACGGATACGGCCTTCAGATCTACTGCGACTTCTCGGGATACACCGATATAGCAATAGGATTAGGGCTTATCCTCGGATTCAGGCTTCCTTTCAATTTCAATTCACCTTACAAGGCAACTGATCTTTCCGATTTCTGGCGGAGATGGCATATTTCCCTCTCACGATGGCTCAGGGACTATCTCTATATACCTCTTGGAGGAAACAGGAAAGGCAAGTTTAGAACCATCTTCAACCTCTTGGTTACCATGCTTGTAGGAGGCCTGTGGCATGGAGCAAACATGAGATTCGTGATATGGGGCGGACTCCATGGCATCGGATTGACCATAAACAAAATAAAGGATTACATCTTTAGAAAACCTATCCGTAAAAGCCGGTTGGCAACAGCGCTTTCAGTTTTCCTGACTTTCAATTTCGTAAGCTTCTGCTGGATATTCTTCCGGGCCCGGGATATGCACAGCGTTGAACTGATGCTGCGGCAGATATTCAACGATTTCGTGCCGGCTTCATTTGAAACGGTCTTAAGTGCATACAGCGGAGCCTTTGCCCTGATGGCTGCAGGGTACATAATGCATTTTCTGCCCGCTAAATTCAAGGAATGGTACAGGGGAATATTCATCAACACCCCGCTTGTCATTCAGTTTATCCTGGTTCTGATTGCCGGATTTCTTATTTTCAGGATGAGCAGTTTTGCCAGCATGCCGTTTATCTACTTCAGATTCTAAGCCGGACTGGATAAGGAAAGAACAATGCTATAGTATGTTTGATCCCGAAACCGGACGGGCATAAGCCAGTACGTCGGCGCCTGTTATTTCATCCCTGCACAGGATGATAAGCCTCTCCAGTACATTCCTGAATTCCCTTATGTTCCCCGTCCATTCAATCTTCTGCAGTTCAGCGATCGCATCCCTGGTTATAGTTTTCTTGCTCATGCCGTACTCTCTGCATATCATGGTGTTGAAATGTTCGGCAAGGATGGGGATATCATCCACACGCTCGTTGAGGGTCGGGACATGTATTATTATCACGCTCAGCCTGTGATACAGGTCCTCCCTGAAGGTGTTGCCCTCTATTTCCTTCCTTATGTTCTTGTTGGTTGCTGCTATAACTCTTACATTGACATGTATATCCTTGTCGGATCCCACCCGGGTGATCTTGTTCTCCTGAAGGGCCCTCAGCACTTTGGCCTGGGCGGAAAGACTCATGTCGCCGATTTCATCCAGGAACAAAGTGCCACCGTTTGCCTGTTCGAACTTGCCTATTCTTTGCTTGATGGCCGAGGTAAACGATCCCTTTTCGTGTCCAAACAGTTCACTCTCAATAAGTTCTGAGGGTATTGCCGCACAGTTCACCTCCACAAAGGGGCCTTTTGCCCGGTTGCTCTTCTCGTGTATCTGGTGAGCAACAAGCTCCTTTCCTGTTCCGTTTGCGCCGGTAATCAGCACCCTGGCTTCAGTGGGCGCTACACGGTCGATCATCTCCTTTACTTTCATGACAGGCTCCGATTCACCAACTATCTCATACATCTTGCTTACCTTGTTCTTAAGCGCCTGTGTCTGCGTGATCAGAGTAGACTTGTCGGTGGCATTGCGAATGGTGATCAGTAGCCTGTTCAGGTCAAGGGGCTTTTCCAGAAAATCGTAGGCACCTTTCTTTATGGCATCAACAGCCGTGTCGATATTGCCATGACCCGATATCATTATAACCGGAACATCGGAAGAGGTCTCAAATATTTTCTGAAGTACCTCAATGCCGTCCATCTTTGCCATCTTGATGTCGCACAGCACAATATCGTATGAATTGCTGCCGAACATCTCAAGCCCCGCCGGCCCGTCCTCTGCAAGGTCGACCTCATGTTTTTCATATTCCAGAACTTCTTTCAGGGTGTTCCTTATCGCCCTTTCATCATCAATAACCAGAATTTTTGACATAACTTGTATTATTTGCGGTTCCGGTGCGTACAGCCGGACTTTCTTTTACCACTGTGTTTTTCAGCTGCCCAAACCAGTTTAACCCGAGTATCTCAGCCATTTCCACATCTCCTTCCAGGATGTTTTCTTCCCGTACATCAGGATGCCCGTCCGGTAGATCTTGGCTGCCATCCAGACGAAAGCAATGAAGGTAACAACCATCAGCGCCATTGAAAGGATTAGCTGCCAGGCCGGAACCCCGAAGGGGATCCTTGCCGCCATTACTATTGGTGAAGTCAGAGGGATTATGGAGCACCAGAACGACAGAGAGCTTTCCGGATTCTGCATGGTGCCGATCGCGACCATCAGGGCCAGGATGATGGGTATGGTCACCGGAAGCATAAATTGCTGGGTTTCAGTTTCGTTATCAACCGCTGATCCTATTGCCGCGAAGATAGAGGCATATAGAAAGTAACCCGTTATAAAATAGAAAATAAATGAGAATATGATCAGTCCCCATGGCTGGTTCATGGCACTTTCAAACATTTTAGTGAACTCCGAAATTTGCGAACTTGTCTGTACCATCTGTTCCTGCACGGCAGCCTGCTGATCCTTATCCATAAGGTTCTGTGGAACAGTCTGGGAGATCTCAGTGATATTCTTGTCTTTCAGTACGGTCGTTTTTAAAACGCCAACTATTGCAAAAGTCAGCAATACCCAGATAAGGAACTGGGTTAGTCCGACAAGGGCAATGCCTATGATCTTTCCCATCATCAGCTGAACCGGTTTTACAGATGATACTATCACTTCCACTACACGGCTGGTCTTTTCCTCGATTACGCCTCTCATAACCTGAGCGCCGAACATGAATACAAGCATGTACATCAGAAAACCTCCGAAATAAGCAAGAAACATGGCAATTCCGGTGCTGGTGTCCTTGATCTGCCCTGAATCGTCTATCTTCTGCGTCTGGATTGAGACCTTCGTTTCAACCTTCTTCATTATCTCGTCGAGGTTCTCAATGTTGTAAGCCATCAGTTTCTGCTTCTCGATCTCATTCTTGAGCGAGTTCTCCATGTACTGCAGATCAGCTATCGGAGGCTGTTTCTTCGAGATGAGCTGAACGGCATTGGGGGTGTTTACCAGTTCGGATGAAATGTACAGGATGCCATAATATCCCGCTTCTTCGAATGTCTTCTTGAGATCATTCACATTTACACCATCAAGATATACGAACTCAAGGGTTTTGGTGTTCTTCAGGACTCCCCGGAACAGATCGGCTTCATCCCCGATAACCGCGATCTTCTTGTAGTCCATTTCCTGGTTTAGCATCACGACTGTCGGGAGAATGATCAGTGCGGCCATGAGAATGGGGGCAAGGATGGTCATCAGGATAAATGACTTCTTACTGACCCTGGTAATGTATTCCCTGTTTATTATTATGGAAATCTTATTCATGCTTAAGAGGTTAAATCATTGAGTTATTGTCTGGACTTAACTGCGGGTTTCAACTACCCTGATGAAAATGTCGTTCATGGAAGGTAGGGCAGGATTGAATGAAATCACTTTCCCGCGTTTGACTGCTTCCGAAAGGATAAGGTTGGTGTCCTTCTCATGTCCGGCCTTGAATTTTATGGTACTCCTGTTATTTTCAAACTGTCTGTCAAGGATCGAAATATTCCCGTTGCCACTCAGTGTTGCATCCCCTTCGAACACTATCTCGTACTCATCACCTGCCCACTGCATTCTTATGTCATCAACCCTGCCTTCAAGGATGGTTTTTGCCTTGTTTATCAGGGCTATATTGTCGCAAAGTTCCTCAACCGATGCCATGTTGTGCGTTGAAAGAATAACCGTGGCGCCTCTTTCCCTCAGAAAAAGGATCTCATTCTTGATAATATTTGTATTTACCGGGTCGAAGCCTGAAAAAGGTTCATCAAGAATGATCAGCTTCGGTTCATGGAGGATTGTGGTCACAAACTGGACCTTTTGCTGCATACCCTTTGAAAGTTCCTCCACCTTTTTTCCCCACCAGTCGACCATGTCGAGTTTACGGAACCAGTATTTTAGACGTCTCATGGCTTCAGCCTTTGAGAGCCCCTTCAGCCGTGCAAAATACAGGACCTGCTCTCCGACTTTCATTTTCTTGTACAGACCTCTTTCTTCCGGGAGATAGCCTATTGACAAAACATCTTCCGGTTTTAGTTTTCGTCCGTCAAGGAACAGTTCTCCGGAATCGGGGCCCGTGATATGGTTTATTATCCTGATAAGCGTAGTCTTACCGGCTCCGTTCGGCCCAAGCAACCCGAAGATCGACTGTTCGGGAACCGATATGCTTACTTTGTTTAAAGCGTAAAGCGATCCGAACTGCTTTGTGACGTTTCTTGCTTCAAAAAGTGCCATATTAATATGAGGTATGGATAAAACAGAGATGTAAATATAGGAAACTCTCAAGAACTACAGCGGTTTCGGCAAAGCATATTTTAAACAGTGAAGATCTCCTAAAAAATCAGCGTACAGCCGGTGAAACGGGGGCATTCCGTTTATGGACACAGCTTAGCGGCGGCTACTGAAAATAGCCTCTCATCCTTTCAAAGAATCCCTTGTCATCCTTGTCGGGCTTAGGGACAAAAGACTCGCTGTCCTTAAGCTTTTCAATAATTCTCGATTCTTCCCTTGTGATATTTTTCGGGATCCAGACATTGACGTTAACAAGCAGATCGCCTTTCCCGTAGCCGTTTACTTCAGGCAATCCCTTGCCCCTGAGCCTTAGTATTTTCCCGGGCTGGGTGCCGGGCTCAATCTTTATTTTTACCCTGTTATCAACGGTCGGGATTTCCACGTGGGATCCCAGGATTGAATCGGGTATGCTGATAAAGAGATTGTGGATAAGGTCCTTGCCTTCCCTTATGAGTTCGGGGTGTTCTTCCTCGTCGATGACCACGATGAGATCACCGTTGATGCCTCCGCGTCGTGCCGCGTTGCCCTTTCCCTCAAGGTTCATCTGCATACCCCGGGAGACACCGGCAGGGATATTGATTTTTATTATCTCATCCTTCCGGACAATTCCCTCACCGTAGCAAGAAGAACACTTTTTGGTGACGGTCTTTCCCTCGCCGTTGCACGAGGGGCATACCGAGGTGGTTTGCATCTGCCCCAGAAGCGTGTTGGCAATACGGGTGACATGCCCCGATCCGCGGCATGTGGTGCAGGTCGTAATGCTGTTTGCATCGGCCGCACCTGAACCGCCACATTTGTTACAGCTTACATATTTGCTTACCTTAATCTTTTTTTCGGTGCCTGTCGAGATTTCCTTAAGATCGAGTTTTACCCTGACCCTTAAATTGGTGCCTTTGTTTACCCTTCTTCCACTGCTTCTTCTCGAAGATCCGAATCCTGCAAATCCTCCGAAGGCATCACCGAAAATATCCCCGAATGACGAAAAGATATCCTCCATGGTCATACCTCCCGGACCGCCGAATCCATCCCCGGCTCCGCCCACTCCGGCATGTCCGAAGCGATCGTACCTGGCACGCTTTTCATCGTTGCTCAGTACTTCGTATGCAGCTGCAGCCTCCTTGAATTTCTCCTCGGCAGCCTTGTCGCCGGGATTCTTGTCGGGATGATATTTCAATGCCTGCTTGCGGTAGGCTTTCTTTATTTCCTCTTTAGTAGCCTCCTTCGATACACCAAGCACTTCATAATAATCTCTTTTTTCCATCCCAACTCCTTTGTTTCATTTCCTGTTCAACAGGAATTATAACAGCATTACTTATTATTCTCCTATAACAACCTTTGAATGTCTGAGTACCTTATCTTTAAGGTAAT
Organism: Bacteroidales bacterium; assembly: GCA_012519515.1. Classification (GTDB taxonomy): domain Bacteria; phylum Bacteroidota; class Bacteroidia; order Bacteroidales; family VadinHA17; genus LD21. Next base: position 49,037 of record JAAYQC010000052.1, read on the forward strand.
AGCCGTTCAAAAGCACTTCCACCACCTTGCCCTTCTTTTCTTCTTCCTCAACCTGGACCTTCGCGGCGGCATCATGAATGTCTACATTGAATACTTCATTCAGCGACTCTATCTCTTTAATTCCCTGGCGCTTCAAGTAATCAATAAATTTATTGTAGATCAGGTCAATGCCTTCCTTGATCCCTTCACAATCAGGAGATGATTCCATGTGCTTCAGAGCCCTGTCGAAATCGTCAATAATCGGAAGGATGTCTTTCATTATTTCTTCTCCGGCATATTTGGAGATATCCATTTTTTCCTTTAGGGTGCGTTTTCTGTAGTTGTCAAACTCGGCTGAAAGCCTCAGATACTTGTCCTGCATCTCTGCCAGTTTTTCCAGCATTACCCTGTCTTCGTCTTTCCTTTTGTCAGCTTCTTCCCTGGCTACAGTTTCCGGCTCAGACTGACCTGCCTTTGGTTCCTCTTCAACGCCTTGCTTTGATGCTTCGGCGGCCTCAGTATCATGAACCTTCGTATTATCTTTGTTCTCAGATGTTTCAGGGTGGGTTATATCTTTATCCTCGCCGTCCTGGATTTTTCTTTTCTTGACCATTAAGCAATAGTTTTTCTAATTTACACTTCTTGTCAACAAATAATCTGCCAACACCCGCTGTTTGCCAATTTGACAGTATAGCTTAAGCGGGAGGTCAGGAAACAATTGTTGTCAGGATGATTTCCCCCCGCCAGTCCTATTAATGTATGCACGGCCGGCGGAAAGAAAAGGGAATTATCTTAGCCCTGAGCTACTATAAAACTGCCCCTTAATGGCGGTTATGCATTTTCTTCCTGTTGAAAGGCTTGTTCTGCCTGTTACCCTGCGACTTGCCCGACTGCGGCTTCTTCTTGACGGGCGGGATAAGTTCCTTGACCTCGAGAATCCTGATGCCTTCGGTTATTTTCAGCTTTCCGCGCGAAAGGAATTTGAGGTCGCTGATGATTACCTCATCACTTACCTGGCTGCGGTTCCAGGTAATGTATGATTTCTTCATCTGGTTCACGATCAGATTGGTGAGATATTCCTTTTCCTTGCCTTCCTCCATCTCTATGGCTGCATCTATCATCAGCTCAATGATCCGTCCGTAGTGAAGAAAACGTATGTCACCCTGAGGATAGGGTACCTTCCGGGGCTTCTCGGTGAATCTTTCGCGTTCCGGGGGAGGATAGGGCGAATCGATGTCGAGGTTGAAATCGGCAATGATAGCAAGGTGATCCCATAACTTGTGCTTGAAGTCGCCTGTATCCCGGATCTGGGGATTCAGATTCCCCATGATCTGAATTATGGTCTTTGCCGCACGGTTCCGTTCCTCCCTGTCTTCAATGGTCTTTATATGATCAACCATCTTCTGGACATTCCTTCCATATTCAGGCAATGCCATACTCTTCCGTTGTGTATTGTAATCGTAATTCATCAGGACATCAGTTTTATGCAAAGCTAATAAAATATATAAAAAGTCCGCTAGCTCAAAATCATAATAGATTCGGGGATCGAAGCGTTTAGGGTTTAGGCGATGTATTTATAGGCGATGTATTATAGGCGATGTGCCGCTTTAGAAGAGACCGCAAGACCGCAAGACCGCAAGACCGCAAGACCGCAAGACCGCAAGACCGCAAGACCTGCACCATATTACTAATTACTAATTGCCAATTGTTAATTGCAACACCGTTGCCTACAGCCCCAGAAACTGTATTCCTATCCCCGATAACAATATCGTGGCTCCGGCAATCACATTGCTGTACTTTTCAACAGGCTTAAGATTTATTTTACTGAAGCCCAGCTTGAAGGCAAGAACAACTGCCATCATGGTGGCGATGGTGACTATCGAGAAAAGAAGAGCAACAAGCACAGCACCCGGTATATTGTTACTGGCTGCCGGGTACATAAGAACCGGGATAAGGGGCTCACAGGGGCCGAATACAAAAATCAGGAAAAGGATCCATGGGGTGGTTTTGGCAGCGGCAGATTCATGAACATGAGCGTGATCGGAAAAATGGTCGTGTTCATGAACATGGCTGACACCGTCTGCATGAAAGTGAGGATGGGTATGCTTTTTACCGCGGTACAGGTTCCTGACACTGATTACCGTGTATACAAGCCCGAATGCAATGAAAAGCCAGGCCGCGATATTACCCCTGAACGACTCGACCGACACGAGACGGTTGACCGAGATGCCGATGGCTATTCCGGCTAATCCCAGCACAACCGAACTAAGGACATGCCCCAGCCCGCAAAGGAATGTGATCAGCATCGTTTTCCTGAGACTCCATTTCCGTGCCTCGCTCAGCACTATGAAAGGAAGGTAATGATCGGGTCCGAGTATGGTGTGAACGAAACCCAGCGTTATTGCTGTTACTGACAGTATAGCAATGGAGTTTTCCATAAAACAAATATATTATAACCCGCTTATTTTTGCTTAAAGCTACAATGATAGGAATTAATTCAATATACCCAGCCTTCTTCCGTGCAAATAATCTCCCCGATCCCAGTATTCAACGTGTTGAGCAGCCTACGGGAATTACGTATGAAAAGTTTCATTTTCTGATAATCCGATGGTCGGGAAAAGTATTCCGGCCTGTTTTCGTATACCGAACAAGGGAGTACATAAAACTTTTTCCTGCCGTTCTCAACAGGAGTGTAAACCCAGGTGAGATAGTAACCTGCACGTGAAACCCTGGTGATGCTGTCTGCTTTTTCAAGTTCAATTCTTACCATCGACCCTCCGTCCCTTCTTATGGTTCGCTGATTCGAGACAAAATTGCCAAGTGAATATACAACAAGATTGTCGCCACGGCACGAATCAGCCGGTGTCCATTCCATCTGCTGAAGTACATGGGGATGTGAACCGATGATCAGATCAGCTCCCTTGCTGAAAAAAAAGCGGGCAAGCCTTTTCTGTTCGGCCGACGGCAGTGTATCATATTCTATACCCCAGTGTACAAAGGGGATTATAACATCGGCATTGAGGGCAAGGGCCTTTTTAATGTCGGAGCTGATAACTGCAGTATCGAGCATGTTTACTATTGTCGGCGGCGGCACTTTAAGCCCGTTGGTTCCATATGTATAGTTCAGAATTGCAATAGAGATACCGTTCTTTTCAATGATAAGCGGACTGAGGCTGTCCCTCGCGGCACTGTCGGCAAATGTGCCTGTATGCATTATGCCCAGGCTGTCGAGCCGCTGAATGGTGCTGAGGATTCCTTTCTTTCCCCTGTCAACCGAGTGATTGTTGGCTGTAACCAGAACATCAATCCCTGCATTACTGCAGGCTGCTGCAAGAGAGGCCGGAGAACTGAAAGCAGGATAACCCTTGTAGGGAGGTCCGCCTAAGGTGACTTCCAGATTGCCGATAGCTATATCGGCTTCGGATATCTCATCCCTTACATAACTGAAAACATCATCATATTCATAATTGCCGGTCCCGGGATTAAATGCCGAAGCAATCTGCTCATCATGTCCCATAATGTCACCAATGAAAAGGAGGGAGAGACGGTTGATGTTGACACTGTCCTCCTGGGCGCCAAGCATTAATGCAACCGGTATCAGGCAGATAATGAGCAAAAATTTTCTTAACATAAAATTATCCTGAATAAAGAATTCATAAAAATAAGAATTATTAAATTTGCCGGCTTTATTTTCGTGATCCAAATACTGATTACTTAATCCATGAGCTTCTCTGTTAAGCGTCCGGATATTAAAAAACTCTCTCTTCTGGGAGTTATTGTAACGATGGGGATAGTGTTCGGTGATCTGGGCACAAGTCCTCTCTATACAATGAGAGCTATCCTGATAGGCGGAAGGGATAACTTTTCAGAGCTTCTTGTTTACGGTTCCCTGTCGTGCATTTTCTGGACACTCACTTTATCAACTACCATCAAGTACGTCATTATCGCGCTCAGAGCCGATAACAACGGCGAGGGAGGTATCTTTGCACTCTTTGCCCTGCTGAGAAAGAAGTCATCATGGGCAGCCATACTGACCATGATCGGAGGGGCGGCATTGCTTGCCGATGGTGTGATTACTCCATCAATCACAGTTACATCAGCTGTTGAGGGATTAGGTATGATAAACAGCGATATCCCGGTAGTTCCCATTGTGATAGTGATACTGGCAGCCCTGTTTTTTATTCAGCAGTTCGGCACAAACCTCGTCGGATCATACTTCGGCCCGATAATGCTGATCTGGTTTTTCATGCTCGGAGCCATAGGGATATCCCAGCTGATCCGTCATCCTTTCATTCTTGAGGCGGTGAATCCTGTTTATGCCGGTAGGTTTCTTACCGAGTACCCCGGAGGATTCATACTCCTGGGTGCGGTCTTCCTTTGCACCACCGGAGCCGAAGCGCTGTATGCCGACCTCGGTCACTGCGGAAGATCCAATATAAGGGTATCGTGGATATATGTCAAGCTCTGTCTGTTGCTTAATTACTTCGGACAGGGAGCATGGCTTATCCTGAATTATACACAAGGATCCGATATAAACCCCTTCTTTGAAATTATGCCGGGCTGGCTGCTTCTGCCCGGGATAATACTGGCAACAGCAGCTGCCATAATTGCCAGCCAGGCTATAATAAGCGGCTCTTTCACCCTGGTTAGCGAGGCTATCTCACTGAACTTCTGGCCAAAGCTTAATGTGCTGAACCCAACGAGAATAAAGGGACAGGTCTACCTCCCTGTAGTGAACTGGTTCCTCTGGATCGCCTGCACAATTGTGGTGCTTTCTTTCAAAAAGTCGGATAACATGAGTGCAGCATACGGACTGGCAATCACAATTACCGAATTGATGACGACCGTCCTGCTTTCATACTACCTGTTGCAGAAGGGAGTAAACCACAGGCTCATACTGCTGCTTCTGATGGTCTACCTGACAATTGAGGGAAGCTTCCTGATAGCCAACCTGCATAAATTTGTAAACGGTGGCTGGTTCACTCTCCTTGCAGCTTCGTTTTTCTTTGTGATCATGTATGGATGGTATTTCGGGAGGAAGCTGAAGAACAGGTATGTTACCTTTACAAACCTGAATAAATATACCGATATGTTCAGGGATCTGGTTATGGATGAATCGGTTCCGAAAACTGCCACAAACCTGGTCTATATTATAAAGGCAAACAGGATCGACCAGGTTGAGTCAAAGGTGATTCATTCCATTTTCCTTAAACAGCCCAAGAGGGCGGAGACATACTGGCTGCTTCATGTTGACAAGACAGATGAGCCCGACAGGATGGATTACAAGGTGACTCACATAATCCCCGGAATACTGATCAGGGTCGACTTCCACATCGGTTTCAAGGTTGAACCCAAAATCAATCTGTTTTTCAGGGAGGTCCTTGAAGATATGACAGAATCGGGGGAAATAAAGCTGGAAAGCAGTTACGACTCCCTGAAGAAGCATCAGATTCCCGCCGACTTCAGGTTTATCCTGATCGACAGGGTCATGCCGCGCGATTACAAATTATCAAACCTTGATACACTGACACTGACGCTTCACAGTTTCTCCAGGCTCATCTGCATTTCGGATGTCAGGGCGCTTCAGCTCGATACTGTAAATACCATCGAGGAAAAGGTTCCCATTACAATCGATCAGCCTGTGGGGCGACGGATCAGAAGGATGGCTACACCTGAATAGTTTCGCGGCTTGTTGCTTTTCTGTGAATGCCGGCCCACCGGAGACATTTCTGCAAATCCGTGATTTAGAATACCTGTTCAAAGCTTAAATATGCTATTTTTGCCGCGATTATTTGCAATGAAAATATAATTCAGTTCATTATGAGAAAGATTCTTTCCTGCATGTTAATGATGTTTGCCCTGACTTTACTGACAGGCACAGCCCAGGAAAGCCTCCGGATTGTTGTTCAGGCCGATAAGCCGGGAGCTGAGATCCAGCCCACCATGTGGGGTGTTTTTTTTGAGGATATCAATTTTGCAGCCGACGGTGGTGTTTATGCCGAGCTTGTCAAAAACCGTTCCTTTGAATTTGAGTTTCCGTTAAGCGGCTGGAGGCAATTATCGCAGCAAAACGGAACGGGGAGGATAGTCCCCGGCTTTTATTATCCATACAATCCCGGAAACCCTCATCACGTAAGTATATTTCTTGATCCGGCTGTAGAATCTTTCGGAATTACAAACGAAGGTTTCCGTGGAATGGGTATCAGAAAGGATGCTCAATATAACTTTTCAGTAAAGGCAAGGCTTCATGAAAGCTCTGACATAAAAATGAAGGTGGAACTGCTAAGCGCCTCCGGTCAGATTATTGGAACTGCAGTGATCTCAGGCTTTACAGCTGATTGGACAAATCACAAGGTGTCATTTGCAGCCTCAGATACCGAGCTCAAAGCCCTGTTGAGAATCACTCTCGAAGGAAAGGGAGCCATCGACCTCGATATGATTTCTCTTTTTCCGGCAGATACCTGGAAAGAACGCGAAAACGGACTCCGAAAGGATTTGGTTCAGATGATAGCTGACCTGAAACCCGGTTTCCTGAGATTCCCGGGGGGCTGTATAGTTGAGGGCAGAACACTTGAGAACCGCTACCAGTGGAAAACAACGGTGGGGCCCGTTGAGGACAGGAAGTTGATCATGAACCGCTGGAACCTTGAGATAAGAAACCGCCAGACTCCGGATTATTTCCAGTCGTTCGGACTGGGATTTTATGAGTATTTTCTTCTTGCTGAAGATATTGGAGCAGAGCCCCTGCCTATTGTCAACTGCGGAATGTCGTGCCAGTACAATGCTGCTGAAGTGGTGCCTCTCGAGGAACTCGACAGCTATATTCAGGATGCACTCGACCTTATTGAATTTGCCAACGGTGAAACATCAACCCGCTGGGGAG
>JAAYQC010000053.1 GCA_012519515.1 Bacteroidales bacterium
AATTAAAGCCGGTTGAAACTAATACTGCTGGAATTTTCCTTGCCGGAGCTTGTCAGGCGCCGAAAGATATTCCTGAAACGGTATCTCAGGCTTCAGGAGCTGCGGCCAAAGTGGCAATCTTGTTCTCACAGGATGAACTGAGCCGCGAGCCGGTAGTTGCTGTGGTGAACCGTTCAGCTCCGCCGCTATATTCTACATGCGTAGGTTGTTTTATGTGCGCAACGGCCTGTCCGTACCAGGCTATCGGCGAAGAACTGATTACCGACCGAAAAGGGAATGTAATAAAGAAGGTGGCCAAAGTAAATCCGGGATTGTGCCAGGGCTGTGGTACCTGCGTGGCTTTCTGTCGTTCAAAATCGATAGACATTCAGGGCTACTCGAACGAGCAGATGTACACTGAAGTGATGGCTTTGCTGAATGACGAATAATAATTAATGTAAGAAAACATATAGATGTATGGACAACCCGAAAAGAGATTTTATCCATGTGCCTATATGATGATTTTAAATATTGTTTATGAGTGAATTTGAACCGAAGATAGTGGCGTTTGTCTGCAACTGGTGTACATATGCAGGTGCTGACCTGACCGGTACCAGCCGGATAAAATATGCGCAGAATGTAAAAATTATCCGCTTCCCGTGTACCGGGCGGATCGATTTCATGTTATTGCTAAAGGCTTTTGCCGAAGGTGCTGATGGAATTATTGTTTCGGGATGCCATCCCAACGACTGCCATTACACTTCAGGCAACTTTCATGCCCGAAGGCGTTGGATTACCTTCAGGAGCTTGCTCGATTTTCTGGGAATTGACGTGCGCAGAATCCAGTTTTCGTGGGTTTCAGCTGCAGAAGGTGCCAAGTGGGCTGAAATTGCGAACACTACCGTGAACAACATCCGCGAACTGGGACCATATACCGATTATGCAAAAGTGGCTGTTCATTTGAAAAAGGAGGCTAAGGTATGAACGAACTGATAAAGAAAGCGGCATCACTGCTCGAAGCGAACGAAGTTCAGGTGGTAATCGGTTATGGATTGGGATCGGCAAAACGACCTCAAGCCATTTTTGTAACTACACCCGCCGGTTGTGAACAGTTGATATTCGACAACCGGTGCATTCAAAATCTGGCTGTATACCTTACCAAACAGGAGATCAGGAAGCTTGGAAAACCTGCTATTGTAGCTCCGCTTCCGGTGTTGAGAAGCATTGTTCAGCTGGTTGCCGAACAACAGCTTACCGAAGGCGATCTGGTTGTTTTGGGCATCGATCCCGATGGAAAACTGCTTGAATTCAGCTCATTCAAGGCCATTGAATCTTTTTTGTCCGATCACAAAATTGTAATTGAGGAGAAATACCTGAAGAAGATTGAAGAGATTAAGAATATGCCGGTAGGGGAGAGGTTCGCATATTGGGTGGAGTTGCTTGAACCATGCTTTAAATGTTATGCCTGCCGTGCGGCCTGTCCGTTGTGCTACTGTACACGTTGTACTATCGAGAACAACCAGCCACAGTGGATCCCTGTGGCTTCTCATCTGCAGGGTAATCTCGAATGGCACGTGATGAGGGCGATGCATCTTGCCGGGCGTTGTACCGATTGCGAAGCCTGTTATCATGCTTGTCCTCTGGGTATTCCTATTCATCTGTTAAACAAAAGTCTGATTCAGGATTTATCCGAAAGTTTTGGCGATTATGGGCCAAAAATCAGCGAACCCAATATGCTTTCAAGCTTTGATCCTGATGATAAAGAATCATTTATAAGGTAGTTATGCAAACCGGGAATTATTCGATAAACGAACCTTCGATGTCGAAATTATTCGACAATCTGGCCGAAAAGGGAAAAACCATGTACGCTCCAAAAAACAGAGGGGAACGTATCTTATTTCAGAAAGTGGAAAAATTCGGCGAAATAGCCGGGGATTATCTGCTAACGGCCAATTCGGCCAAAGAAGTTGTTTTTCCGCGCTACGAAAAGGTCTTTTCCTACAAGAAGACACAGGATGGCATTCTGATAAACGATCCCACCGGCAATCCTTTCTCCGAGGTGGTGTTATGGGGTTCACGTCCATGCGATGCGGCTGCATTCATTCCCATGACCAATACTTTTGAGAAGGATTATATCGATAACCTGTATGTCAAGCGCCGGAAGAATTTATTGGTGTTGAGTTTTAGTTGCAATACCTGTGATGAGTTTTGCTTTTGTACCTCGGTAAATGGTGGCCCCGGTAATACTGCCGGTAGCGATATTCTTTTCACCAGACTCCAGACCGGCGATTTCCTGGCCGAAATCATCACGGAAAAAGGTAAGAAAGTCGTTGAAGAAAACTCTTCACTCTTTGAAGCTTCTACGGCAGAAGGAAAAGAACAGAGCCTTGCAAAGGTGGAACCCCGATTCAACCAGGATGAAATTCAGGCTAAACTCCAGGAATTGTTTGAGAACCCTCTTTGGGCCGAAAAATCAAGGGCTTGTCTGGGATGTGGCACCTGCGCGTATATTTGTCCGGTTTGCAGTTGTTTCGATATTCAGGACGAAGCACACGGAAGTCAGGGTACCCGTTTGCGTTGCTGGGATTCGTGTGGATTTTCACTCTTCACCCTGCACACTTCGGGGCACAATCCCCGGCCTGATCAGGGTACACGCTGGCGTCAGCGAATCCTTCACAAGTTCCGGTACATGCCCGATAAATCAAAGATAGCCGGATGTGTAGGTTGCGGGCGTTGTTCGCGTTCATGCCCTGCCGGGATCAATATTTTAGATACTGTCACCGCGTTATAGAAAATGATCATTTTATAAATGAAAATTATAAAATTGTAAATCACATAAATGGAGATCACACTAACATGAGCAATCCAAACATCTACATACCTTACCAGATGAGGATCGAAAAAATTACCCATGAGGCACCGGGTGTAAAGACTTTTCGGTTAAAATTTATCAATGAAGAAGATGCAGCAACTTTTACTTTCAAAGCCGGTCAGTTTGGGGAATATTCCATTTTCGGAGTTGGCGAGTCGACCTTCTGTA
>JAAYQC010000009.1 GCA_012519515.1 Bacteroidales bacterium
AATTGCTCATTGCCAATTGCTCATTGCTAATTGCTCATTGCTAATTGCTCATTGCTAATTGCTCATTGCTAATTGCTCATTGCTTCCCCATCGCCTATAATCCATAATCCATAATACATTATACATTCTACCGCCGTTTCACCGTAATCAGTTTCACCAGTTCATCAATGCGCAAATGAAGCATGGCGGCATTGTCAAATCTTTTCAGGTCAGTGTCGTACCAGCCTTCGAGGCTGAAGTAAAACTCCAGTGGGCCGGGGGAGGGGACCCTGATGTCAACTGATCCGGTTATCAGCTTTCTGGGGGATACCACCACATTGCCGAGATGATCGGAGACCGATCCGAATATGAAGTTGCCCGTGGGTGCAAAATAGTCCTTTGAGGTCCAGAATCCGGCTTTTATCTCAGCCAGGCTAATAGTACCTGCCGCGTTCAGCCATAATGCCTGACCGCTTTTTATTCCTGACGAAGCATTATCTCGCGTTGAACTTCCATAGAATGCCAGGACTTCAACTCCTGCCCACAGCTTTCTGTTCCCGTTTAGCCTGTACATAGCTTTTGCTCCTGCCGCCAGATTCATGAAAGTCTCGACAGGTTCCGGATAGTCGCTTATCTGACCTCCGTAGTGCCTGAACATAATCTGGACGGGTAACTCGAGCCTGAGAGGAGATGATTCGTCCATTGGAGTGTAGCAGAATGATTCCCCTGCTGTGAATATCTCTCTTTCATTATCGCCCCTGAAGATGTAGTTTTCCCAGTTGATCCAGGTATCGCTGAATATCCTGTCGCTTTGGGTTAGCAGTTGAAGTCCGTCTTCCGGAAAATCGGTGTAGGTTCTTTCCTTGCTGAAATGCGGATCGAGCATCCGGTGCTTGTCGCTTCCCTGCAGCGATCCGATTGTAAACCGGCTGCGGTCGGAAAAGTGCCAGGTGGTTGAGAAGACCGGTCTGGCGACCGAAAACCTGTTTGTTCCCGCGTAGCTGAGGAGGTGAGCCCCGAGGCGCAGCTCCGCTTTCTTCACAGGGTGGTACACCAGTTCGGGCTGAATGAACCAGCCGATAAGTGTATAGCCTTCGGTTACAGGATTTGAGTACTCATTGTTGCGGACAAAACCGATACTTCGGAAATTAAGCAACAGATTGCCTTCTGTAACTGTTCCGGGATTGTTTTCCCGGGCCGGCAAGTCAGTTACGGCAAGTGCGAGGATGAATGCAAATATCCATTTACAGCTCATTGGAATCTGATCAGTACGACAAATGTAACAAAATATGGTTCAAGTTAAAATGAAGATAAAAAGAACCAGTATAATGCTCAAGTGATATTTTTTTGCGTTCTTTGTTCCTGTTAAGAAACAAAATCATAGTTATGGATTCCATATGGAGCGATTTCCGCCGGCTTGACAAGATAGCCGGCTGGGTTCTTTTTGCCATTTCAACCTCCGTATACATGATTACGCTGGAACCCACAGTGAGTTTCTGGGATTGCGGCGAATTCATTCTTTCATCGTTCAGGCTTCAGGTTGGTCATCCTCCGGGGGCTCCGCTCTTTCTCATGATAGGGCGCATTGCCTCCCTCTTTGCCCTTGGCGACACATCGAAGGTTGCATTTATGATGAATGCCCTGTCGGCTGTCAGCAGCGGTTTCGCGATCATGTTTCTTTACTGGACCATTACCCATCTTGTACGAAAGATCTATGGCTGGACCAATGAAGCTGCCTCAGGTCACATTGCATCTATTATAGGCAGTGGAGTCATAGGCGCTCTTGCCTATACCTTTTCCGACACATTCTGGTTTTCGGCAGTTGAAGGGGAACTTTACGCCCTCTCATCCCTTGTCACGGGCCTTGTATTCTGGGCAATGCTGAAATGGGAAGAAGAGGCTGACGATCCGCGTTCGGGAAGGTGGATAATCCTGATTGCCTATATAATGGGACTCGGACTTGGAATTCACAGGCTGAACCTGCTTGTAATCCCCGTCCTGTTCTTCGTCTATTATTTCCGCAAATATGAAGTGACCAGGGGAGGGATAATCAAGACGCTTCTTCTTGCCGTTGTGGCAATTTATCTGATGGTGTTTGTAATTATACCGGGCGTGCCTAAGGTTGCCGGCTGGTTCGAGCTTTTCTTCGTGAATGTCATCGGTCTGCCCTACAACACCGGGCTTTTGTTCTTCCTTGTCATACTTGCAGCCGTTCTGGTAGCGGGTATAAGGTATTCACAGAAATCGGGCAGGGTGGTACTCAACTATGTGATGACGATTCTCACTGTTGTTATGATAGGATATTCCTCCTATGCCATGATTATGATCAGGTCGTCGGCGAGGCCGCCCATGAATCAGAACAATCCCTCCGACATATTCTCCCTTTCCTACTATATAAATATGGAACAGTACGGAAGGACGCCCAAGCTTTACGGCCATTATTACAGTGCTCCGATTGTGGATGTGAAAAGGGTAGTTTCCGGTTACAATAAGGTGGATGGAAAATACCAGCCTTATTACAGGCCTGAATACGAATACAATAAGGAGTTCATGACCATTTTCCCGAGGATGTACAGTTCGGAGCCTGATCATGAGAAAGCCTACAGATACTGGGGAAAGATCAAGGGTCGCAGGTATACCGTAAGTTCGGGTTCCGACAAGGAGGTTATTATCTGTCCGACCTTCGGAGAGAATCTCAGGTATTTTTTCAGATACCAGATAGGCTACATGTACCTCAGGTATTTCATGTGGAATTTTGCCGGCCGTCAGAATGACTGTCAGGGCAATGGTAATCCACTGCACGGCAACTGGATAAGCGGTATTAAATTCATTGATGAGGCCAGGCTGGGTAATATGGATGCTCTTCCTGCCGACCTTAAGGACAATAAAGGCAGGAATGTATACTACATGCTTCCGCTGCTTCTCGGTATTGCTGGCGCTGTATGGCAGTACAGGAGGGAAAGGAAGGATTTCTGGCTTGTACTGGCATTTTTCATAATGACCGGAGTGGCCATAATCTTCTATCTGAACCAGTATCCCAATCAGCCCAGGGAGCGTGACTATGCATACGCGGGATCGTTTTACGCCTTTTCTATCTGGATAGGCCTTGGATTCATGTTTGTTTACGAGTATGTCAAACAGCTGGCAGGCAAGAAGCTTGCCTCCATCCTGACATTCGTTGTACTTTTTTGTGCTGTTCCTCTTCTCATGGCTGTTCAGAACTGGGACGACCACGACCGTTCGGGCCGGTTCACAGCCCGCGATATTGGAGCGAACTATCTGCTTTCGTGCGCCCCCAACAGCATTCTCTTTACCTATGGCGACAATGACTCCTTCCCTGTCTGGTATGTTCAGGATGTTGAACAGGTTAGGCCTGATGTCCGTGTTGCCAACCTCAGCTATTTCCAGGCGGGATGGTATATCGACATGATGAGGCAGAAAGCTTTTGACTCTGATCCGATGCCGATGACGCTGGCACGCGAGAAATATCTTGACGGAGTGAGGGATCAGCTTCCTGTCAGCAACAGGATCGACAAGCCTGTCGAAATTGAGCAGATAGTGGAATTTGCCGGGCAGGAAGACAGGAAATACAAGATTGATGTCAGTGGCAGGGGTGATTATATGAATTATCTTCCTGCAAGGAAGTTCGCGATAAAAGTTGATTCTGCCAAAGTTGTTTCGAACGGTACGGTAAAGGAATACTTTGCCGACAGGATTGTCTCGCCCATGATATGGGAGTACACTGACGATTATGCCTTCAAGGGCGATCTTGCCATGATGGATCTTTTTGCTACTTCGCGGTGGGAGAGGCCTGTTTACATATCCACGACTGTTCCCTCGAGCCAGTACAAGGGGCTTGACAAGTATTTCGTTCAGGAAGGGATAACCTATCGTGTTGTTCCCATCACCACCGACGAGCCTGAAGCCGGCGAATTCGGAATGATCGATCCCCTGGTCATGTACGACAACATGATGAACAAGTACAAATGGGGTAATTCCGATGATCCGGGTGTCTATCTTGACGAGACCAACAAGAGGATGTTCAGCAATTACAGGCGGATTTTCGGCAGCCTGGGTAAGTCACTCCTGGCGGCCGGCGATACTGTCAAAGCTGTTAATGCTGCAAGGAAGGGGCTTGAAATTGTTCCTGCAGAAAACATGCCCTATGATTATTTTACAATTGCCCTTGGCGAAGTGTTTCTCAGGGCCGGCCAGACTGAAGAGGGTAACATGATAATCGGGGAAGCGATTAAATACGCGAAGGAGTACCTCGACTATGCTGTTGCCATGGATCCGTCGAGACAATTCGGAATGGATTACCCGATAGGGATCAACATGCAGACTTTGCTCGATATCAATAACATGGCCATCGATCTTAAGATGGAGGAGCTTGAAGCTTCGGTGACATCAGATATAAACTTGTACTACAGTATTTTGTATTCGGGAAGATAAAATCCGATGAGGCCAGCCAGACCTTTCTTTCTTCTGAAGCTGATCTGTCCCGGAGCTGTTTTCAGGATCAGAACAGAAGAAAAACTGTTGTGTCTTACTTTTGACGATGGTCCCGATCCCGAAACCACTCCGGCCGTGCTTGATATCCTTTCGGCTCATGATGTGAAAGCCGTTTTCTTTTGCCTGGGCCATAAGGCCGAACTCCATCACGAACTTGTATCACGGATAAGATCTGAAGGTCACATTACCGGCAATCACGGATACCGTCACCTTGATGGCTGGAAGACCAATACTCAGGTTTATGTAAGGAATTTTGAAAAGGGTACTCATTTTACTTCCGGGTTACTGCTTCGTCCGCCTCACGGACGGATAAGGCCGCGGCAATACAGGCAGCTTGCCCGGACATACAGGGTTGTTTTATGGGACCTTATGCCCTGGGACTTTGACAGCAGGCTTGAAGCTGCGAAAGTGCTTGAGATCCTGAAGAGGAAGATCAGGCCGGGGTCGGTAATCGTTCTGCACGATAAGGCCTCATCGTCAGTTCTCTCCTTCCTGGATGAATTCATCAGCCATGCACTCTTGGAAGGCTACAACTTCACAACAGAACTCGTTCAGGACAAATAGACCCCTGTCCGGTTTTATTTATTGTGACTAAATGCTACATTTGAACAACCATTAATTATTGTCGGATGAACATTCTTATTCTGGGTTCGGGGGGCAGGGAGCATGCCATTGCCTGGAAGCTTTCCCAAAGCAGGAAGGTAAGCAGGATCTTCATAGCGCCGGGCAATGCCGGCACTCATGCTATCGGGACAAATCTCAGGATTGACACCGAAGACTTCGATGCAGTGAAGACGGCAGTCATTGCCCATGAGATAGGGATGGTGGTTGTGGGTCCGGAAGCGCCCCTTGTGGCCGGTATCCATGATTACTTTCTGAAGGATGATTACCTGGTTGAGATCCCGGTTATCGGTCCGCTAAAATCGGCAGCCCGTCTTGAGGGCAGCAAGGATTTTGCAAAGGCCTTTCTTGTAAGACATAAGATACCGACGGCAGCATACAGGACCTTCGACAGGAACAATGCAGTTGAGGCAGGGGCTTTTCTCAGGACCTTTAGGCCGCCCTATGTGATCAAGGCCGACGGTCTTGCCGCCGGAAAGGGAGTTGTCATCTGCAAAACCTTTGATGAGGCAATTGAGGAAGTTAATGCAATAATAGGTGGAAAATTCGGAGATGCCGGGGAAAAGGTTGTGATAGAGCAATTCTTGCAAGGCATAGAATTATCGGTTTTCATTGTCACCGACGGCAGGTCGTGGAAGCTTCTCCCCGAAGCAAAGGATTACAAGAGAGTGGGAGAGGGGGATACGGGCCTGAACACCGGAGGCATGGGAGCTGTATCGCCTGTTCCTTTTGCAGGAAAGGATTTCATGGAGAAGGTCAGGACAAGGATAATAGTTCCGACGGTAAAAGGCCTGAGAGAGGAAAACATTGATTACAAGGGATTCATTTTCTTCGGGTTAATGAACGTGAAAGGTGATCCTTATGTAATTGAATACAATGCCCGCCTGGGCGATCCGGAAAGTGAAGTGGTGATACCCAGGATAAAGTCGGATCTTTTTGAGCTTTTGGACGGAGTGGCAAAAGGTGATCTTGACAGAAGACCACTCGAGATTGACGAGAACTGTGTTGCAACGGTTATGCTGGTGTCCGGCGGTTACCCCGGGTCATATGAAAAAGGGTTTGAGATAAAAGGCCTGGAGGAAAGAGATGACTGTATGATCTTTCATTCCGGAACGAAATTTTCTGACGGAAGGGTACTTACTTCAGGTGGACGGGTGCTCGCGGTCAGCTGTCGCGGTAAGACCATGAAGGATGCCCTTGAAGCTTCATACGGAAAAGCCGGGTCAATCTCGTTCAGGAATATGTATTACAGGAAGGATATTGGATTTGACCTCTGATATTTATGCTTCTAAAAAAATTCAGGCAATCGGGTCCCGATGTGATGATCCTTACGGTGATCATTCTTATTTTTACCTGGCTCGGCAGTTTTCTGCATCCGCGGCTGCCTTCGGCACAGGGATTTGATGAAATGCCTATGCCTTTGTTCAGTCTGCTTTTGTCAGTCAGCAGTTTCAGCGCCTTTTTCAGTGTGTTCACGGCATTTCTTCTGGTTCTTCTTATAGCCTATCTGCTTGTCAATTTCAACACCAGTTCTTTCTTTATTAGTGAGCGGACTTTCCTTCCTGCAGTTGTTTTTATTCTGCTGGCGGCACTTTTTCCCGAGTATCAGCTGCTAAGTCCGGTACTCCCGGCAGCAGTGTTTCTCATTCTGGCTATCAGGACTATGGTGGGGTCGTATAAAGTTCATGGTACGGCATACTCATTTTTCGATGCCGGAGTACTGATCGGCATCGGAAGCCTGTTCTATGCGCCGCTGATCTGGATGGGCCTGATTCTTTTTGCAGGCATCTTAATTCTCAGGACAGTAAACCTCAGGGAGATAATCATTTCGATTTTCGGGCTTGCCACACCGCTTTTCATTGTATACGGCATTCTGTATGTGGCAGGGAAAAACATGCAGGATCAGCTTTCTGCCGTTTTCTGGAATCTCTTCGGCAGGGAGACCGGCTATACTGTAAGCGGGATAAAACTGGCTCTGATGATAACAGCGGGAGTTTTGATTCTGGTCGCTGCCGTTCACTTATTGCAGGTGCTGAATATGAAGAAGGTCAAATCGAGGAAGACCTTTAGTTTACTTTTGTGGACTTTTTTTATCACTCTGGGTATAACGCTTTTCTTCGGTTCAGTATCAGCTGAGATTTACTGCTTGCTGATAATTCCTCCCTCTTATATCATTACTCACTATTTTGTTTTTTCGAAGGCAAAGCGCTTTCCCGGTATTATGATGGCTATCCTTTTCCTGATTGCCGCCGCTGCTCAGGTTTTCCCTCTGGTGCCCAGGCTATGGTATCATTGATACAATACCCACGCCCGACCCGGAATGTCCTTCGGTGAAGTCGAACCACACCTGGTAAACACCGCTCTTGTTACAAATCAGTTCGATATAGGGATAAACAGTTCCGGTTTTGTTGTCAACCGATGAGGCCACATTCTTGCTGGCATCATCTTTTATATTCAGGATCAGCTGACCTTTTGAGTTATCGGAAGTACACATCGTGAAGCGGTATTTTGTATTCTTCCACAACGACAGGTTGGCTTTGTATCTGAATGTCATCGCCGTCGAACCTTCTCCCAGCTGGACCCTGAAGTCCTTCAGATATTTTGCATTCGATCCGATGCTGTTAAGGCATTTGCTCACAAGTGGATCGTTCGATGCCTGCGGGAAAATAATTAAGTACGCAGGCAGCATCAGCAGTAATACAAGAAAGTATCTTTTCATTCGGATTTGATTTTTTAATTCTTTTGCCTGCCCGCCGTCATACAGGATTATGCCGGCAAGAGCTATTTATTCACAATCAGTGCATTTCTTATTTTTTCAGTAATCTTTATAATGTCTTCAAGCTGTTTATCGGTCATTTCGACTTCGCTTGTCTCGGTTTGTGTAATAACCAGTCCTCCGTCCTGTTCCATGCTGACCGGTTCACCTTCAGTAAATGAGATTTCAATATCGTCGTATTTATCAGAGATTTCTTTCAGCTTGCTGCATAGTCCGGCATACTGTCTGTCGAGATTGCAGTAGGGTTCCATCATCCTGATAAGGTCGTTAAGGAATTGCTTTTGTTCACCGATACGGTCTCTCAGCAGATCGTCGGGATACTGTTTTATTACCTGTGTGGCAAGGTACTGTGCTTCGATCCAGGCGCCGGTGATTATCAGTGCCGACAGCTGGCCGCGGTTGTTATCGGTCAGATATCTGTCGATCTTGTTGTAGGAGTCGACCGAGAGGAAAAGCAGTGAATCGAGATTTGATTTGCTAAGAGAAAGTCTCTTGATTGTTTCAAAGTCGAAAAACTGTCCCACGTTGATACCTTCGGCAAGTTTTTTAATTGACGCAAGTACCTCGATAGAGTTCCCCGTCTTTTCGTAGATGTTGAGGTAGCCAAGGTTGGCTCCCAGGATACCCATTGCAAGGGCCTTGTCGAAGCTTGATACCTGATTGCTGGCCTCCAGCGACGACGCCAGGTATCTCTGTGAGAAGGGTACACCCCTGACCTGCAGCAGGTTGGCAATTTCAATTGGCGAAGAGAATCCGACGGAGAAATCCAAATTGAAATCATTGTCAGGCACAATGGCTTCATGCATTGTTTCAGAACCTGCAAGTCTGAACTCATCATTTTTTTTCGAGCTGTTGCGGCATGCAGAAAATGCCGTAACAAACACGATGACCAGAATAAATACTCTTCCTTTCATTAAGGATAATCTATTGGTTATTACAAAAATATAAAAAAACACATTTGCCAGTCATTTCAATCTTTTTTTAAATTCCTGAATCTGGCAATAAATTTAACAGTAAGCGACAAAAGGTCAAAATACAGGATCAGATAAAGTATAAATGAGTTGATAAACAGCAGTGTAACATTGAAAGCATAAGTATCTACCCTCATGCCGAATATATTCTTTGAAGGTGCGAAAAAATGTGTTCTGAACTTCAGAAATCCCTCCGCGGGCGGATCGAGATAAACAGGATCGGTGTTCTGTATAAGGGAGTTTTTGAATTTAATTATCTTGTCGGGATCGTAATATCTGGTTACAATTTCCTCAAGCTTGTAGTTATAATAGTCCTTTTCAAGCGCTTTAAGTTTTTCCCTGTTAAGGCTCACAAACTCATCCTTTATCCTTTCGGCTTCAATGATCTGTTTGTTGAATATGGAACTGAGTTCATCGAAATACTCATCAAGGGAGCCCGTGACATCATTGTTGAATTTTCCGGGATAAAGTGCGTCAATACCATCAAATTGAACCATATCTGATGATAACGGGATTTTGGCCAGTTCCTTTCTTATCAGCGACAGGTCATTCCCGAGGCTTTTGATTTTTTCGGGATTATCGTGTTTTTCCGCTGCATCACGGAGTACCTCCCTGAGTTCCGGTATTCTGTGAACGCTGTTGAAGTCGGCCTGGCTGATTTTCTTCTGCAGCGAATAGAAAGTTTCGCCGTCGGCTGTGTATACCAGGGAACTGTAGCGGTTATCCTTGAACTGGCTTACCATCAGGGCCTCATATGACCACCGGGTAGGCATTAATTCGGCTACAAGCGGCACTTTGTCGGGCCGGGAGATGGTCCGGTTCAGCTTGTCGAAAGAGAACATGGCTCCGCTCAGGACCATCATCGGTATCAGAAGCAGCGGAATCACGATGTAAATAGTGATCACCGAGTTGAATGAAGCCGAAATTATCAATCCGATCATATTGGCGGTAAAGGCTGATCCGAAGAGAGCCAGCCAGTATGCAGGCGACATACCCTTTATTCCGAGGATGGGATTTGCCACAATAACAAACAGGAGGCACTGAATAGCCGATATGCCCATCAGGATTGTGACTTTCGAGAGAAGATAGCTGCTCCTGCTGAGATTTAGGAATCTCTCCCTCCTGAGGATATTCCTGTCGCGGAATATCTCTTCGGCGCTTATAGTAAGACCCAGGAAGACGGCCACGATTATGCTCATGAAGATATAGACCGGGATATTCTCGTTGTCGGAGAAATGATAAACGTCCGATTCAGGGTCGGGTATATAACGGATGATAAATGCAAGGATAAAAGCCAGTACCGGGGCTTCGAGCAAAGTCAGGAGCACATACTGGATGTTTGATATCTTGCTTTTCAGATCCCTTGCCATATACAGGAGATACTGTCTGAAGCGGCCGGGTTTGTTAAGGTTTTTTTCAGGGCTTTCCTCAACTTCCTTTACCGGTTCGGCGGTGTTCAGTATCTTGAAACGGTCGGCCCATTGTTTTGGTTTGACTTTTCTTTTCTCGGTATAATTTCCAAACTCATCAACCACCTGAGCCTCTATTATCTTGAATATGGTCTCGGGATTGACATTTCCGCATGAAGGGCATTCACCCTGGGCTGCATTTACCTGGTAATCGAGTGTTTTGAAATGGATAACCGAGTCAACAGGATTGCCGAAGTAGACGAGATATCCTCCCTGGTCGAGAATTGCCATCTTGTCGAACATTTTGAAGATGTCGGAAGAAGGCTGATGGATGACGGTGAAAACAAGTTTTCCCTTATGTGTCAGTTCTCTCAGGAGGTCAATAATATTTTCCGAATCCTTTGATGAGAGGCCCGATGTCGGTTCATCGAGGAACAGCACCGAAGGCTCGCGGATCAGTTCAAGAGCTATGTTCAGCCTTTTGCGTTGTCCTCCTGATATTACCTTGTTCAGGGGAGTTCCAACCTTGAGGTCTCTTTTATCGGCCAGTCCCACCGAACTGAGGGTTTTTTCCACGATACTGACTATGCCGGCCTTGTCCATTCCGCCGAAACACTGGCTGGCGGCAAAATAAAGGTTTTCAAAGACAGTAAGTTCCTCAATCAGCAGGTCATCCTGGGGAACGAGTCCCATCACCCCCTCCAGTTTCTCCTTGTCCTTTACAATATCAAGTCCGTTAAGAGCGACAGTTCCGGATGAAGGTTCGAGGATTCCGCTCATCAGGTTCAGCAGAGTTGTTTTTCCTGAACCGCTTGGTCCCATGATGCCAATGAGGTTACCCTGCTCGGCTGAAAGAGAAACATTAACCAGTGTACGCTGCTTGTTGTTGGGCCTGTAGCTTACTTTGTTTACGACGAATGAAATCTTCTGTGTTATGGTTTCCGAAAGGAATTTTGAGCTGACGTCGCTGTAATAAAATGCCTGCCGGTTTGGAAGGCGCAATGAGCTTCCCTGTGGAAAGGAATGAATTGCCCGCGCTCCGATGGGTACTCCGTTCAGCAGAAACTGCTCACCGGCAAAATATCTTGTGAAATAGAGGTCGACGCTTGGGAGCCGCATAAACATTATTGTGGTGCCGGAGTATCCCTCATGCATATTGTTGCATAGTTCACAAACATCGGTGCCTGGTTGAAGAACAAGTATATTGGGGTCGTTTATTTTCTTATCAGGGTCGTTGCCAAGTACAAACTGCTCTATCGATTTTATTTCTTCCGGATGAATTTTAAATACCTCTGCCACGATTGAAATCACCTTTAGCCGCCGGGGAGTGAAATAACCGCTGGAGTTTACAAGCTCATAAAGACGGATAAGCACTATTGTTTTCTGGCCCCTGTTGAGTGTCCGGTTGATCTGCCTGCAGATGTCGAGTATCTTTACTGAATCCTGAACCGAGGGGAATTCGTTGTCTTGTTCCTCCTTACCGTATTCCGGAAATCCGATATACTCGTCGAACATTAGGAGGTATTTGATCATCAGGTTTGAGCTCAGCTGTTTTTCGAGGAAGCTGGCGACATAGTCACGTTCCTTCTCACGAAGTTTGCCGTCCTGTCTTACGACAAGGGCAAATAATTCCATTAATGCCTTAAGGACTTCCTCGCTCATGTTTCAACCCTAAACAGCTAACGCTTTTTGGCCTGTCTGACGAACTTCCTTTGTATCCATCCGGGAACAATTGAAGCACCGATGATCAGGTATGGATAATAACTTATAATCCTCCATATTATTGCGATAGCGAGGGCAAGGCTTCCCACGATTTCAGGGTCAGCTTCTATGGCGTCGGAGATAAATCTTCCGAGAATCAGTTCGGCAAATCCACTGCCTCCGGGAGTGGGGCTTATTATCATCATGATCCAGGTAACCAGCTGGCGGGCAAAAATGAGCAGGTGATCCTTAACGGCAAAAAATGCAAGCAGGATGGCATTTACCACCCAATACCTCGAGGTCCACGACAGAAAAGTTGCCGTAAACGCCTTTATCCAGAACATGAAAGGCTTCTTTTTAAGCTCATTGGAGCTTTCGACAATGTCGTCGCCTGCTTTTACTGCTGCTTTGTGCCACCTTTTCAAAATGGGAAGCCTGAAGAACCAGATAATGATTTTTCTTATCTTTTTTGGATCAACGAACAGTCCGTAGCCAACCAGGATAACCCAGGCCAGTATTATTACATATCCTATAACAGCCACAACGACAAGGTTGTTGAGGAGGGCAATTCCCGTTCCCTGAAGCGATGTTGTAAAAAGCACATCGCCCCCGACAACAAGCAGGATAAGCGGGAACATTATCACAAAGTATAGCTCATCAAGAAATGAAGTAGCAAGTACAATGGAGGTGCTTCTTCCAACCGATATTCCCTCCTTGTGGATGAAGACAACTGCAACGGCTGTTCCCCCCACTGTGGAAGGAGTAATGGCTGAAGTGAATTCCCAAAGCATAATGATCCTGAATGCCTGCAACCATGTGAGGTCCTTTTCCGAAAGTATCCTGATGCGGATCATGTAGCCGAGATCCCTTCCGACCATGCATAACCAGGCAACAAAAATCCAGAAAACAGAATTCCAGGTAAACCTGATATGGCTCATGGCATCATTGTCTATCTCCCTGACAATAAACCATCCGACAACCGCCAGGCCAATAATGACCGGCAGAGCGATTCTTGCCGGCTTCAATTCACTAACAAGTTTGTATTGTCGGTCCTGGGACATTCGCTCTTTTTTCAAGTGCCAAATATCATATATTTTTATCTAAATATAATGCTTTTCACCACCCTTATCCCGAAAAAGGAACTATCCTCAGCTCGATATGCCTGTTCGGCACAACTGTTTTTTCAAGCGCACGAATATGGTCTTACATTGGCCAGAGATCATGAAACGGGCTGACAGCTAATGTCATGGTTCCGGTTGACCGTTTCGTCTGATTGACCGTTTCGTCTGAAGCGGTTAAAACCCCGGAAAGGAGATTCTGAACAAAGGATCTGTCAGCTTTCTTCCCGTTTTTCCACGACAATGGTACAGTCCGTTACCAGTGCCGCGATGGCACCGACAGCGGCGAAAACCGGTGCGAGAAGAATCCCCACGGCCCCGACAGTCACAGGGAACTCAATGATAGGGATATCCTTCTCATTCTTGATGATGATTCTTCTGGCATTTCCTTCCCTGATTATCTCCTTTACTTTTTCCAGCAGCTCTTCACCCTTGACCTTGAAAAACTCCTCGTTTGTTTTTTTCTTTTCCGTCATAGTTTTATGATGATTAAGAGGGAGGCCGTATGAATGACTTCAAGCGTTGTGAAAACTATTCCTTCGGTGTTCCGACTAACGGAGCCACATCATACTTAGCCGTACGCTCGTCTTTGATAACTCCCGACCAGTTGAGGCCGAAGGCAAAGTCGTAGCTGTTGCCGTCGCTGTCGGTATGGCATTTCATGTCTCTGGGTACATCCTCGAACTGAGCTTCCACAGTTTTCATGCTGGCGGGCATCTGAAGAGGAAGAAGACCTGATGGTTCTGTTTTGCCCGCGATGATTTCCAGGAATGCCCTGTCGGGAAGAAAAGCCGATCTGTCGCCGCCGAATCCCACGAGAATAGCATCGACCTTGTTTTCAAATTCGCTGAACACCATTGGATTTGATACGTTCACGGCTACGATTGTCTTTTTGTCTGATGCCGCGACTTTAAGCACAAGATCCAGGTCGCTTTCGTTTCTGATAATCGCCGTTTTGCCGAAGTACGAGCGGTTCTCCTTCACTTTGCTTTTCAGATCACCGTAACCATCGGGTGATGTTTCAATAACCTCGATCATGTCGCCGCCGAGGGATTCCTTGCGAACGAACTCCGAATTGGCAGTGTAGGGGCGGTACTGAAGTGAAATGGGGAGATATGTATATTTCTGACCGTCGGTGGTAATACCTCCGAATCCCATGTAAGTCGGATTGCCGTTCTGCGGGCTGGTTATCCTGACCAGGGCAAAGTCACATTTGGCTATTTCCGCTGCAGAAGCACGTATGATGTCATTCGGCGATACCGTTGGATTTCCCTTGTCATCCTTAGGACCGGTAAGTTTCTTTGCCAGAGCATCTGTCAGCACATTGAAATACTCTCCGGCAATACCGGTATCGAATGCCGGTTTAGCCGATGCCGGGGTGACGCCGCGTCCTGTTGTGGCTGCCGAATACACAAGCGGGATATACACGGTGGGTTTTTCTTCACTTTCCGGTGCCTTGCGAATTATGCCCCCGCTGTTCTTAAGCATCACAACGGATTTCAGCATTGCCCTGTATCCGGCTTCATTGTGTTCCGCGTTGTTGGGAACGGTTTCAGCCATTTCGATACTGAGATAGGGATTGTCGACAATGCCAATGTTGAAATGGGTTCTCAGTATTCTCTCGGTCGACTTGTTCATAATTTCCATCATGCCTTCTTCACCGTGTTTTTCCACACCCAGCCTATAGGCTTCCATGGCCAGGTCCACGCTTTCCTTAGGGTTGCGGCCTTCGCCGCCGTATGCATCACAACCGGCTTCCAGGATAGCGAGCATGCATTCCGCGGGTGTCAAATGTTCCACTCCGAAGTTCTTTCCGGTGATGATGCTGAAGTCGGTGAGTATATAGCCGTCCCATCCATACATTTCCCTAAGCACCCTGTTGATCTTGTAGGGGCTGTAGCTTGTTGCCACGCGCTCTCCGCCAACTGGCGAGCCGTCAGCTTCAATTCCGACGGAGAAGTTTGTCATGGCGGCACTTACTTCTCCGGTTTTGCCCGGCAGTTCCATGCAGGCGGCAAACGGCAGGATATGAGTCCAGAACTGACCGCCCGGAAATACGTTGTAAGCTCCGTCGCGGGTATGAGATTCCCGGCCTCCCTCTCCCGCGCCGTCTCCCGGGAAGTGCTTCATCTGGTTGTTCACGCTGTGTATTCCCCATCCAAGATCATTTCCATTGTCGTCGTATGTTGATTGCCACGCGTTGATCATTGCCCTTGCCATATCCATTGACAGTGCCGGGTCCTCCCCGAAAGTTCCGGAGATGCGTTTCCAGCGGGGTTCCGTTGCCAGGTCCATTTGTGTGGCGACCTGCATCGAGATCCCCATGGCCCGCCATTCCTCCGACATCAGTCTTCCGTATTCCGCTCCCACTTCGGGATCGAAAGTTGCAGCCATTGCAAGGTTGCTTGGCCATTCGGATACATCCCCCGATCGCGGGTCAGCTATCCAGACCGCGGGTATGCAGACAATACTTTCGAGGCTCTCTATATATTCCTGAACCATATTGTTCCATAAAGCCTTCACTTTTCCGGACACATTGGCTCCGGGTGCCCTCAACTGCCTGTATCCCAGGTTAAGTGCATTCTTCATTGCATCATCAAGTGCATCGGGATTGACGCTTCCCACTCCGAAGGGGTTCATCTTCATTCCCATCATCTGCTCAACCGGAATTTCGCTGACCATGGCAGCTGCTCTCCGGTTGTAGTCAACCCGCCAGTCTTCAAATAAATCAAGTTTGTTATTTCTGTTGAGGTCTTTGAAGGCATATCCGTCCACCTGTATCAGTTTAAGTCCGGAGTTTTTTGAATATCCGAGAGTGGCGCCGTTTTCATTCGTCACCATTATCCAGCCGTCAGGGCTTGTTGATTCCGTCCACTTTACCTTACCCGATCCCAGAGGTCTGGGGTCCCTTGGATAGTCCTTTGTTTTGCAGGAGCTAATAAAAAAAGCAGTGATACATGCTATTAGAGCCAGAGTGAAAAAAGTCCTCCCTGTCGGAGTCCCGGGTTTTGATAAGTTCATAGTTATGTCTCCTTTCGTTTATGTTGTTTTAAATTGTTGTTGTCCTGAACCCTCGCTTATTTTTGGCCCTTGTGTTTTTTGAGATAGACAAGCTTTAAAACAGGATTATCATCCTGTTCCAGATTATCCGCGAATTTTTCGAGTTTTTCCTTCATCTCAGGATACGCGGCTTCCGACTTGGCTAATATTTCGGGGCTGTTTTTTTCTTTGAAAGTGTAAGCATCCTGCCCGGTTATCCATATATCACCGCTTCTGTTTGTATAATAAGGGTAAAAATCGTCACCCCCGTCAAGATCATTTAAAAAGCCTTTATCCCTTTCAATAGCCATCGATCTTGTTGAGCCACTGACCTTGTTATATTCAAAAATATAGTATTCAGTCCCTTTTGTAAGTCTGAAGAATGTCCTGTCGTAAGTTTCAAGGATTAGACTCCAGACCGAGGCTTTGTCCGAAGGCCCGGATTGTCTGAAAAAGAAATCCTTAACGCTTTGATTATGAGGTACATTTCCCCATTTTATAATATAGCCCGGGAATATCGACTTTGAATCTATTTCATAAATTGTATCCCCGTCGGGCATAAGAACTATCCTGTTGTCAAAGAATGTAATGGACGGAGCCATTGAGATCATGTTTCCTGCATCTGATTTTGAAATGTCGGCATTTTTCAAGGGATGTTCAATCAGTTTAAGAGGATTTCCATTGCAGTCAAATATTCCGGCCGAGCAATTAAAGGGATTTTCAGTATAGTCTTTCATAATTGAACCTATATAAAAGAAAGTGCACATGAAAACTGAATCGGAGAGGCTCCTGAAATCGAACATGGTTCTGGAAACCGGGAAATCAACGGTTTCAACATAATTTCCGTTTGGTTCAAATACCAGGTAGCTGTCCATTGCACTACGGAAAACAAATAATTTATCATCATTTACAGATGTTGAATAAGCACTTCCCGGGAGGTATTCCTTTGGGCCTCTTCCGATGTTTCCAAATGAATTCAGGTAGTTCCCGTTCATATCAAAACGTTTGACAATGCCGTCAGAGCTGGTCCTCAGATACAGATGACTATCAGATATCTGTATCTTGTCGACATCCCCTATCACTTCCTGCTTGTCTTTTGAAAGGACAACATATCTGATGCTGTCGGCTATTTCACTAAGTCTGATTTCAGAAGGATTGCTTAAACCTTCGCTTATATCGATTATATGCGGGTAAGGCAAGATTTTTAACTCATCGCTTTCCCGGACATTTTTTTTATTTGTGCAGCCAGTTGCCAGCACAATGATGAAGAGCAGGACCGGAATCACTCCTGGAAACCTGACGGATTTTGTTGTTTGCATTTTGTGGTCACAGGGTTCATTTCACTGTAAATTTAATGATATTTTCTTACCGTCAGGCGAAGAATTTAATGCCTGCAAACCTGATCTTGTTTCCCAAAAAATCTTTTTAAGGTATCTGATAATAATGTAACTTTGCTTTTGACCCTGGTATCCGTGTTGGAACTGCATTTAGCGAACAATGTCAATCAACAGGGTATCAAAGTCATATGCAACACCTGATCAGTGCATATTAGCAAGCAACATAAGATATTAATATTCGGTCAGATGATATTTCTGTTATGTACTAAAATAAAAAACCATTAAAATCAGAACCATATTATGATGAAAAAAACTTCTTGTTATTCCGGAATGAAATGGATTGTAGCAGGGTCATTTCTTGCAATAATCCTTTTTATAAGCTCATGCAGTCAAACCGGCACCAGGCCGGCAGTTGACGAGCAGGTTCTCAAAGTAGGGGATGATATTGCCATTGCGCAGACCGAATACGGTAAGGTGCAGGGTTTTATCCTCAATAATATTTTTCAGTTCAGGGGTATTCCATATGGTGCCAGCACCGCTGGCAAGAACCGTTTCATGCCTCCTCAGAAGCCGGAGCCATGGGATAATATTTACCCGGCTGTATGGTGGGGTAACAGTGCTCCACAGATCATGGACAACCGTTATGGGAATGCATGGTCGTCATTTGCCGATCACTGGAACTATGATGATGTGAGCGAGGACTGTCTGAAGCTCAACATATGGACACCGTCGATCACGGATAATGCGAAGAGGCCGGTATTGGTCTGGCTCCACGGGGGCGGTTATACCAACGGCAACGGGATCGAGCAGGACGGGTATATGGGAGAGAATCTCAGCCGGAAGGGCGATATCGTCTTTGTTTCAATAAATCACAGGCTTGGTCCGATAGGATTCACTGATCTTTCGGGTGTTGGAGGTGAGAAATATGCCAGTTCGGGCAATGTCGGGGCGCTCGACATGGTAGCGGCTCTTGAATGGGTGAACCGTAATATTTCAAACTTTGGAGGTGATCCCGGGAATGTGACTATTATCGGTCAGTCGGGCGGGGGAGCAAAGGTGTGTGTTGTTATGAACATGCCACAGGCCGCAGGTCTGGTTCATAAAGGTGTTCCTCTCAGCGGCTCCACGATTGAAGCTATCGATCAGGAATACTCAAGAGGTCTGGGAGCATATGTGCTGAAGGAAGCCGGGTTAAAGCCAAACGAGGTTGACAAGCTTCAGGATATACCCTGGAAGGATTACATTCTCATTGCAAACAGGGCAGCCCAGAAATATAACCAGGATAACCCACGTCCGGGAATGATGCGCGGTGGTTTCGGACCGGTAGCTGACGGGGTGAATCTTCCGAAGGGAAAGTTCTTTGCAGATCCTGACGGACTCTCCTCCGGAGTGCCGATGATGATAAGCACCACCTTCCATGAATGGTCGATGAGCCGTACAAATCCGGAACTTGAGAAGATAACAGCCGACAGCGCGAAAGCCATGCTTTCGGGCAGGTCAGGTATGAGGGTCGGATATGGAGACAAGGCAGCTGAGATTTATGATGCATACGCGAAGGTATTCCCGGATGCCACACCAATAGAACTGGCAACTCTGATCGGGAGCAACCGCAAGGGTGTTGTTGCCACGGCCAATGCCAAGGCAGTTCAGAAGGCTCCGGTTTATGTGGCATGGTTCGGATGGGAGCCTCCCTTGTTCAATAACAGGATGAGGGCTTTCCACTGTCTGGATATTTGTTTCTGGTTTTACAATACCGATATAATGCTTACCCATACGGGTGGAGGTCCGAGACCCCGTGCTCTTTCTGAAAAGATGTCGGATGCACTTCTTCAGTTCATGCGTACGGGCGATCCCAACGGAGGCGGTTTGCCTCAGTGGCCGGCTTATACCATCGAGAATGGCGAGACTATGATACTCAATGATCTGTGCGAGGTTAAGAATGATCCTGACAGGGAAGCACGTGCGGTGATACCGGATTGACTTTTAGGGCGCAGGGCACGGGGCACAGGGCACGGGGCACAGGGCACGGGGCACAGGGCACAGGGCACAGGGTAAGACCGCAAGACCGCAAGACTGTGTTTTCAGCTTTTTGCCGCACCGATGGCAGTAGCGTATTCGGCATCGGCAGGGAACTCATAATGAATCTGGTACATTTTAGAGATTGAATTGAGTATTCTTTGTCCGATGGGGTTTTTGCTTCCGTTGCCCGTCACAACTATAGTGTCGTTGTTCTTGCTCTTTGCAGCGAATACTGATACCATCCCTATAACCTGGTAGGTGAGGTTAAGTATGCCTGCGGCTAAGTCTTCCTTTGAGGCTGTCTCGACTATCTTCCCGAAGTTGGAGGCAGTATATTCCCTGTTGAGGAAACCGATATTGCTTTCAGCTATATCGCCTATATGAAGGTCGATATTCTTGAGGTCACCCTTCGCGGCATAGCACATTATGGTATCGTAATCGGATAAACTGAGCATTTCGTGTGCAAGTCCGATTATAGTTCCACCGCCCACTCCCGTACCCCCGAGATGAGTTATCTTTCCGTTGTTCACCTCAAGTATGGCGGTGCCGGTTCCTATATTTGCAATTATTATCCTGTCCTTTTTTGCAAGATGCTTTCCTCCTGTGCCAATAGCAGTCATCTCGTCGATCCGGTTTGTTCTGATGCCGAACAGGTCGCCGGGGATTTTCGCCGCTCCAACTCCGGTGATGTTTATCCTTTCAATATTGCCGAGGCTGAGATGATTCTCGACAAGCAGTTTTCCAAAAGCTCCAGTTGCCGATGTTATCGGATCGACAGCCCTGGTCTTCACCTTAATTATATCCTTTTCTGTATTCACCGCGGCCACCTTTGTGGTGGTGCTTCCGATATCGATTCCTATTACCATAGCTCTGAGTATTTGAGGGTAGAATTATACCGCTGCCGTTTTAACGCGGCAAATGTAATCATTCTGATTATATTATTTAATACACGATTATTCCTGTGTTTTGTTGCATCTGAGCGGTTCGCCGGCCCTTCTTCATCCGCTAACCACGGTGCATCACATGATCAGCCTTGAATACGCGGGCTTTAACAATTTTCTGTAGATTCACACCTTTCTATCTGATCACCTGACATATAACGATGGCAATAAGGCTTTATTACTCAGGGAGCCGGGACACCGGAAAAAGAATCAGGTTTTGCAAAATCATATTGTTTCAGGTAAAATAATTGTCGAATAACAATATCCTGCTTATTGTTATTCGATAAAAATTCGTATGTTTATCATAAATTCAAACTTCATACAATGGCAATAATTGTCAATCTCGATGTAATGCTTGCCAGGCGCAAGATGAAACTGAATGAGCTGTCGAAGATAGTTGGAGTTAATGTCTCTAATCTGTCGATACTAAAGAGCGGAAGGGCCAAGTCGATACGCTTTTCCACGCTCGATGCCATCTGCGAGGCGCTGAAATGCCAGCCGGGGAATATTCTGGAATACGTGAAGGAGGAGGAGTAGGGGCACGGGGCACAGGGCACGGGGCTCAGGGCTCAGGGCACGGGGCTCAGGGCGCAGAGCGCAGGGCACAGAGCTCAGAGCGCAAGACCGCAAGACCGCAAGACCGCAAGACCGCAAGACAATGTATTATGTATTATAGGCGATAGATAATCTGATATATCAGAAAGTCATGTTACGAAGAGACCGCAGGACCGCAGGACCGCAAGACCGCGAGACCACAAGCCCGCGAGCCCCCGTCGGAAGCGCCCTGGTAAAGCAGTCTCGCTGTAAGAGAAAG
>JAAYQC010000010.1 GCA_012519515.1 Bacteroidales bacterium
CAGGGGGCAGTGACAGGTCTTGCAGGTCCTGCAAGCTGAGGAGTGAAACGACGAAGTCCCGCTCCGCGGGATCATGCAAGTCTCTTACAATGAGATATTTAACTGACACTAAACGCTAAACCCTGAACGCTAAACCCTTAACCCTAAACGCTAAACGCTAAACCCTAAACGCTTAACCCTAAACCCTGAACGCTAAACCCTTAACCCTAAACGCTAAACGCTAAACCCTGAACGCTAAACGCTTTACCCTAAACTGCTATAATTCAATTTTAAACTATTAACCTTTGCTTTGAACCTTGAACCCCGAACTTCGAACTATCAATCCCGAACCGCTAGCCGCGTGCCTCGCGCCGCGTGCCGTTCTTTCTACTTTCCACTTTTTATTTTTTTTAACTTTCTACTTTCCACTTTCTACTTTTAACTTAAACCCTTTCTGACATGTCAAACGATAAAATCAACATCTCCAGGATAAGTCCGGTCCTGATGGCCTTTTTTGTAATGAGCTTCGTCGATCTTGTGGGCATCGGCGTCGACCGAGTTAGCAAGGATATGAACCTGAGCGCCACCGTTGCACAGCTCATTCCTTCAGCAGCTTTCCTCTGGTTCTTCGTACTTTCTGTTCCCGTGGGCGTAATGCAGTCGAGACTGGGAAAGAAGAACATGCTCAACATTGGTATGGGCGTGACAGCCCTGGGACTGCTTGTTCCTTTCTTCTTTTATACCTTCCCCATGGTTCTGACCGGTTTTGCCCTGCTTGGAATAGGGAATACAATTGTGCAGGTATCGGCAAACCCTCTTCTGGTAGATGTTGTGCCAGGAAACAGGGCTTCGAGCTTCCTGAGCTTTTCCCAGTTCATCAAGGCTATCGGATCAATGATAGGAGCCCCGCTGGCTGCATTTTTCGCGGCCCGGTTCGGCGACTGGAAAATTATTTTCCTCGTTTTCGGTGTGGTATCGATACTGGCGGTGCTATGGCTTGGTACGGCAAAGATTGAAGAGACGGTGACAGAAGGAAGCAAAGCCACCTTTGCTTCTTCATTCAGGCTTCTGGGAAATAGCTTTGTGCTGATGATGGTGCTGTCGATCTTCCTGGTAGTAGGAGTCGATGTCGGCTTCAACTCCAATTCCGGACAGTTTCTTATCAAGCGCTTCGGGATAGACCAGACTGCAGCTGAATCGGGGCGCAGTTTATATTTCTTCGGACGTATGCTCGGGACCTTTGCAGGTGCAATCCTGCTGACCAGGATCTCATCGGGCAGGTTCTTCATGTGGACATCGGTACTGGGAATCATCTGCCTTACGGCAATCGTTCTTGTAAAATCAGCGGCGTTAGCCTGGGTGCTAGTGTTCCTTATCGGTCTGGCAGTTGCAAATATATGGCCCCTTGTCTTTTCAATAGTGATCGGACGACATCCCGACAAGAGCAATGAGATATCCGGACTTGTAATGATGGCAATATCGGGAGGAGCAGTTATTCCCCTGCTGGTGGGATGGGTAAGCGATATCAGCAATATTGCCCTGGGAATGACAATACTTATTGCATGTATGGTGTACCTTTGGGCTGTTTCTGTATATTGCCTGAAGAAATTATGATTTTATAAATTTTACGAAATAGAAGAGAGACTATGAAAAAGGAGAATCTGGGCAGGCGTGATTTCCTTAGGAAAACCACAGCCGCCGCGTTTGCTTTAACGATTGTTCCCCGCCACGTCCTTGGGGGACAGGGATACACTGCACCCAGCAGCCAGCTGACAAAAGGGATAATCGGTGTCGGTGGCATGGGGAGGGGGCATTTCGGGTACGAGGGAACCCGCCTTCTGGCCGTATGCGATGTCGATAAGACGCATCTCGATCAGGCTGTAGCCCTGGCCGGCGGAAAGGTGTCGGGATACAGCGATTTCCGGGAATTACTTGCCCGGCCCGACATCGATGTTGTACATATTGCGACACCCCCTCACTGGCACGGTATAATGGCAAAGATGGCAGCGGAAGCAGGAAAGGATATATGGTGTGAGAAGCCAATGACAAGAACCATCGGTGAAGGTATAAAAGTTGTTGAGGCTGTTAATAAGGCGGGAAGAATGTTTCGCCTTAACACCTGGTTCAGATTCAAGGATCAGTTCTATGGACTGAACACCACGGTGAAACCTCTTAAAAAACTTATCGACAGCGGTGTTCTGGGATGGCCTCTGAAGGTTACCGTAAGCGGCATCACGGGCTTCGACTGGAAATTCTACTGGAGCGGACTGCACAACCTGAAGCCGGAACCTGTTCCGCCGGAACTAGACTATGATTTCTGGCTCGGCCCGGCTCCATACAAACCTTATAACGCGGAAAGGGTCCATTCCAAGTTCCGCGGTTACTGGGATTACGACGGCGGAGGTCTTGGCGACATGGGACAGCATTACATCGACCCGATACAGTACTTCCTCGGAAAAGATGACACCAGTCCCGTATCAGTAGAGATAGATGCTCCGCAGCAGCACTACGATGCAGTAGGCTCATGGAGAAGAATTACCTATACCTATGCCGACGGATGCAAGATCATACTCGACGGTGAAAACCGCGACAAGGATGCCGCTTATATCGAGGGCCCGCACGGAAAAGTTTTCAAGGGCTTCAGATCGGATATAAAGGATATGCAGAAACTCATCGACTCGCTTCCTGATCCTGAACCTCAGATAACCACATTCTCCGAGTCAGTGATAACCAGGAAAAAGTTTGCCCTCAACGAATCGAACGGCCACAGATCATGCACGGTGGTCAACCTGGGAATTATCGCGTTGAGACTGGGACGTAACCTTAAGTTCGACCCCGTCGCCCAGCAGTTTATAGATGACGACGGCGCCAACAGGCTTATTAACCCACCAATGAGAGGCGAATGGAAAATATAACCAGGTTGTGATATGAAACCCGCTTTCTGATAATCACTTGTCGGAACAAACGGATTCCATCTGATCATACCATTAAAATAAAATTATACACGGATGAAAATAAAAACTACAATACTTGCTTGCTTAACTCTTCTGCTTGTATCGGGAAGCTCTTATTCCCAGGACAGAAGGACTTTGCAGACCAGGGTCGCGGATCTGCTGGCCGCCTTCCCTGCAAACAACCTGGCTTATACCGATCAGCTCATGGGTGAAATGCTTAACCTGGGCGACGAAGGTTTCAAACTGATATGCGACCAGATAATTCCTGCCGGAGCGGGCGACGACACCCGGGCACGGTTTGCAATTAAAAGCCTTTCAAGATTCCTTTCACAGAAGGGAAAGGAAACGGAAAAAGCTTCGTGGGAAAAGATTTGCATCAGCTATGCTGTTTCGCAAAAGGATAACGGAGTGAAGGACTTCTTTATGAAACAGCTCCAGACTGTGGGAGGTGATGCCACAATTGAAGCCCTTAAGAGCTATCTTGTCGACAAGGAGATGTGTTATCCCGCCCTTGCAGCAATTCAGGCTGCCGGAGGAGCAAAAGCTGAGGTGGCTCTTGCTGAAGCCCTCAGAAACAGGCAGCTTCCCTGTGCTGCAGCCGTGATGAACGCCCTGGCTTCGAAGAAGTCAAAGATTGCCGTGAACGAATACATAAGCTGGGCTTCCGACATCAATGTGAATACCCGCTCGTCGGCACTGAATGCACTTGCAGCCAGCGAAAGTCCGGCAGCTCTTCCCGTACTAATGAGAGAAGCTAAATCGGTGCTTTACATGTGGGAAGTCAGCGGAGCCACGGCATCACTGCTTAATTACGCGCTTAACATGGGAAACAGAGGCGATCTCAAAACCATGAACAAGATCTGCAAGCTGGTGATGGCCAAATGCAATAAGAAACTGAATGTCCACTACAAGGCACAGGCTCTGTCGATTTATGCACGCTTCCATGGATTCGATGCATTCAATGTCCTGAAAAAGGCTTCCGAATACTCCGACAAGAGCTACAGGTTTGCTGCCTATGAAGCATCTCTTGCAATTCCGGGACAAGAAATAATCAATGCCTGGATAGCATATTACCCAAAAGCAAAAGCCGATGCGCGTCCTGAAATTATCTGGATGCTGGGCCGCAGCGGCAACAAGACGGCACTTCCGGTAATCTCGATCGCCCTGAATGATACTGATTACAGGGTAAGGGCAGAAGCCGCGGCTGCTATCACCTCTTTACAGGGAAAGGCTGCCGTTCCGGAACTGATAGAATATATGAAGAATGCAACCGGACAAACCGACCAGGAAGCTGTTAAATCAGCGCTGATGTCCGTATCCGGAGATAAGGAGATCGCCCTCCTGAAACCCGTTTTGAAGGATGCTTCCTCAATCGCGAAAATAACAGCTATCGAACTAATGGCGTGGAACAAGGGAAATGAGTATTTCAGGGAAGTGCTTCCTTTTGCTTCATCACCCGACGAACCGGTTCGCAATGCTGCCATAAAGGCCCTGGCCAGTCTTGCAGGACCGGCTGATCAGAAGGATCTTATCAATTTGCTGTCATCTGTTCAGGATAAAGCCGCAATTGCCGATCTGCAGTCAGCCCTCGCGGCAGCTGCAGGCAGGTCAGATGATCCGGCCAGACGTTCGGATGTCATTCTCGAAGCACTTCAGAACAATGCAGCCAGGGAAAGACTCATACCCGTTCTGGCAACTACAGGAGGAAAGGTAGCTCTGGACCTGGTTCTCAGGGAATTTGAACAGGGAAATGCCGAAATGAGGGATGTCTGCTTCAAGACTCTTACATCATGGAACGATTACACGGCTTCATCTGCCCTTTACGAAATAGTGGCTTCCAGGAATAAAACTTTTGAAGATCCTGCATTCAGGGGCTACATCAGGCAGGTAAGAACGGCTCCCGTCACTGATGAACAGAAACTTCTGCTCTATCGAAAGATACTTCCGTATGCCCTCAGCGCTGAACGGAAAAATGAAATAATCACCCAGCTGGGCAGCCTGAAAACCTATCAGGCATTATTCCTGGCCGGGACTTTCCTCGATGATCCCGAGACTTCAGCTGCAGCTGCTTCAGCAGCCATGCATATTGCCCTCCCGTCGGCAGAATCGTCAGCGGGTATGTACGGCACTCTTGTAAGGGAGATACTTGGAAAGGCAGCACAGAAACTGGCCGGTCCGGAAAGTGAATACAATAAGGAAATGGTAATAAAATACCTGGCTTCCTTGCCTGCTGATGAGGGATTCGTATCGATGTTCAACGGCAAGGACCTTACGGGATGGCAGGGACTTGTTGAAAATCCTGTCGTCAGGGCAAAAATGAGAAGGGTCGACCTTGAGAGGAGACAGGAAGAAGCCAACCTTCTGGTAGCAGCCAACTGGAGCGTTAAGGATGGCTGCATCTGGTTCAACGGAAAGGGAAACAACCTCTGCTCGGTTAAGGAATACGGCGACTTCGAAATGATTGTCGACTGGAAGATAACAAAGGACGGCGACAGCGGTATCTATCTGAGGGGAACACCGCAGGTACAGATATGGGATACATCCAGAACCGACGTCGGAGCACAGGTGGGTTCGGGAGGCCTCTACAACAACCAGGTTCATCCTTCAAAACCGCTGAAGGTGGCCGATAATCCCGTGGGAGACTGGAACACCTTCAGAATAATTATGGTGGGAGAAAAGGTGTCAGTGTGGCTTAACGGCGAACTGGTGGTCGATGATGTGACAATGGAAAACTACTGGGACAGGAAAAGCCCCATATTCCCGAAAGGAAGCATAGAACTTCAGGCACACGGCACCGACCTGGCATTCAGGGATATTTATATAAGGGAGATCAGCGACAAGGAATATAATCTTACGCCGGAAGAGAAATCGGAGGGCTTCGTTTCCCTCTTTAACGGCAGAAACCTCAATAACTGGGTTGGAAACAAGGAATCGTATGTCGTGGAGGATGGAACGATAGTTATCAAACCGGAAAGCGGAAGCGGAGGAAATCTGTATACCGCCGGGGAATTTTCCGATTTTATCTTCAGGTTTGAATTCCTTCTTACACCGGCAGCAAATAACGGACTCGGAATAAGAACCCCTCTCGAGGGCGATGCAGCTTACGTGGGAATGGAACTGCAGATTCTTGACAATGATGCCGATGTATATGCAAAGCTTGAACCTTACCAGTACCACGGTTCAGTATACGGAGTGATCCCTGCCAGAAGGGGATTCCTTAATCCTGTCGGGGAGTGGAACTACCAGGAAGTATATGTAAAGGGAACAAAAATCAAGATTACCCTTAACGGAACGGTAATAGTCGACGGCGATATTGCTGATGCCCGCGATAACGGCACAATGGATAAAAGAGATCATCCGGGACTGAAGAATACCACAGGCCATATCGGGTTCCTTGGACACGGGTCCGTGGTCAAGTTCAGGAATATCAGAATAAAGGATCTTTAATTGTAACTTTTAACTGTATATGAAGATCAGAATATTGATAATTGCTGCCGTAGCAGCGGTTCTGAGTTCCTGCTCACAAACGGGTCCTCCGGAACCATTCGGACCGCTGCCTTCCGAAAGGCAGCTTGCATGGCATGAACTTGAATATTACATGTTCGTTCATTTCACGGTCAATACCTTTACCGACAAGGAATGGGGCTATGGCGACGAGAAGGAAGCGGTGTTCAACCCTTCAGCCCTCGACTGCCGCCAGTGGGCGAAAACTGCCAGCGAGGCCGGTATGAAGGGAATCATCATAACAGCCAAGCATCACGACGGTTTCTGCCTCTGGCCTTCAGCCTTTACCGAACACTCGGTAAAGAATTCCCCATGGAAGGAAGGGAAGGGTGATGTGCTGAAGGACCTGAGGGAAGCCTGTGACGAGTACGGACTTAAGATGGGTGTTTACCTTTCGCCCTGGGACAGGAACTCGGCAGTTTACGGAACACCTGAATATCTTGTTTATTACAGGGATCAGTTGAGGGAGCTGCTTACAAACTACGGTGAGATATTTGAAGTATGGTTCGACGGAGCCAACGGCGGTGACGGTTATTACGGCGGAGCAAGGGAAACCCGCCGGATCGACAACAAAACATACTATGACTGGCCCAACACTCATAAGATTGTAAGAGAGCTTCAGCCTGATGCAGTTATGTTCAGCGATGCGGGACCCGATGTAAGATGGGTGGGCAATGAAAGCGGAATGGGAAGCCTTACCAACTGGTGTCTTCTGAAAAAGGATGAGATGTATCCTGGCGGCGATTTTGCAAGGATCCTGGGTGAAGGTCATGAAGACGGGAACTACTGGGTGCCTGCTGAAGTCGATGTGTCTATTCGACGCGGATGGTTCTATCACGAATCACAGGATTCCATGGTCAGAAGCCCTGAAAATCTGCTTGAGCTTTACTATTCCTCGGTTGGCCGAAACAGCAATCTGCTTCTGAATATCCCACCCGACAGGAGAGGCTTGCTCCATGAAAATGACGTGAGCTCGCTCATGGGCTTCAGGGAACTTCGCGAAAAGGAGTTCGCGAACGAACTGGCTTTGGGGAAGAAAGCCAGCTCCGATGTATCAAGGGGAAAGGCTTATAAAGCTCTCAATGTCAATGATGGAAATCCGGAAACCTACTGGGCTGCACCCGACGGTGCTTTGACAGGCAGTCTGATCATCGACCTCGGAAGCGAAACGGAAGTGAACAGGATACTGATCCAGGAATACATCAGACTCGGACAACGCGTGAAGGAATTCAGTGTTGAGGCTTTTTCTGACGGTGAATGGAAGATGCTTGTCGATGGTACTACCATCGGCTACAAGGTGATACGTAAATTCCCCGTGGTAAAGACTTCCAGGATAAGAGTAAGCATTACCGGTTCAAAGGCCGCTCCCCTGATCTCAAACATTGAACTCTACAGAGCCCCGGGAGAATAATTGACAATTCCGGCGGCGATCGGTCCGCCGGCTTTTTTTCATTTTTTGCGCACTGCCCTGACTATATTCAGGGTTTCGGCAACTTTTGCTGACAGAGCATCCCAGTCTTTGTTCCGGATAAAGTCAGAGGAAATCAGGTTTGATCCTATTCCCACGCATGAAGCTCCCGCGTCAAACCATCCCTTAAGGTTTTCATGAGTTGTATCAACGCCTCCGGTGGGCATTATGCTCGACCAGGGACAGGGTCCTTTGACTGCCTTAATGAAAGCAGGTCCTCCCACCGGCATACCGGGAAAGATTTTAACGAATTCGGCTCCCAGTTCCTCTGCATAACTGATCTCCGAAACCGATCCGCACCCGGGGATCCATAGTATCTTTTGCCTGTTGCAAACCTTCGACATTTCGGGGTTCAGAATGGGGGAGACTATAAAATTGGCTCCCAGCTGGATATATAGCGATGCAGTGGCCGGATCGACAATCGAACCTGTTCCCATCATCATGCCCGGCAACTCCCTGACAGCCCACTTGCTGAGCTCGCTGAACAGCTCATGGGCAAAATCGCCCCGGTTTGTGAACTCAAAAATGTTGATACCTCCCTTATAACATGCGCTTATCACATTCCTGCATACTTCGGGGTCGCTGTGGTAAAAAATTGGAATGATGCCTGTATCCTGCATCCTGGTTATTACCTCAATCCTGCTGAACTTTGCCATAATATTACGGATATATGTACAAATGTATTAAAAAAGGAGAGAACGTCGAGCATCGCATGATGTGAACTGCTTGGCGGGAAACTCGAACCGCCAGCCGCTAGCCGTTCTTTTTTTTCTATTCTGTTTATATTTCTCTATATTAGCTGATCATTATTCGAAGATGGCCCTGAACTATATCTGGATCGCGTTTTTCCTTATCGGTTTCATCGTTGCACTCGGTCAGCTGATCTTTTCAGGAAATACCGCGATATTCAACGACATGATAAATTCCACCTTTGCAAATGCAAAGACGGGTTTCGAAATATCACTCGGATTGACCGGAGCCCTTACCCTCTGGATGGGACTGATGAAGGTGGGTGAGAAAGGCGGTGTTGTGGGAATGCTTGGAAGACTATTCGGCCCTTTCTTCGAAAAACTCTTTCCCGAACTTCCCAAAGGCCATCCGGCATACGGTTCAATGATACTGAACTTCTCCGCCAACATGCTCGGACTCGATAACGCTGCTACTCCCATGGGACTTAAAGCCATGAAGGAGATGCAGGATTCAAACCCCCAAAAGGATACGGCTTCAAATGCCCAGATCATGTTCCTGGTACTGAATGCCTCAGGCCTTACTATTATCCCTGTCAGCATCATGGTCTACAGGACCCAGCTGGGTGCCGTCAATCCTGCCGATATCTTCATACCCATTCTTATTGCAACATACGTGGCAACACTTGTGGCCTTGATAAGCGTGGCCGTTGTTCAGAGAATAAACCTTCTGGATAAGGTTATAATTGCTTATCTGGGAGGCCTGACGGCAATAATTGCAGGAATTATAATCTATTTCAGTTCACTTCCCAGGGAAAAGATAGCCGATGTATCGACCTTTGCAGCAAACTTCATTCTCTTCACCATTATAATCCTGTTCATTGTACTGGCCATGTTGAAGAAGGTGAATGTATATGATGCATTTATAGAAGGGGCTAAAGAGGGATTCGGGGTGGCTGTCAGGATAATACCCTTCCTGGTTGCCATACTGGTTGCCATAGGGATTTTCAGGGCTTCGGGAGCCATGGATTTCATCATCAGTGGTTTTGAGCATTTCTTTGCCTGGCTGGGTTTCGATACACGTTTCACCGGTGCTCTTCCCGTAGCCTTTATGAAACCCCTTAGCGGAAGCGGGGCCAGGGGACTTATGATCGATGCCATGACAACTTACGGGGCCGACTCATTTATAGGCCGGCTGGCATGCACTTTACAGGGAGCTACAGATACAACTTTCTATATAATAGCAGTCTATTTCGGATCGGTAGGTGTGAAAAACACCCGCCATGCTGTCGGATGCAGCCTGCTGGCCGACCTGGCAGGTGCCGTGGCTGCAATTCTTGTTGCCTATCTGTTCTTTGGATAACTTACTGATAATCTGCGCCGCGAATAACAGACTCACACTGTTTTCGGGCCGGGTAATGATTTTATTACTGAAAGAGAATACATCTTGGATTTTAAGCTGCCAATGACATGAATTCTGCCCTGATTCCACTGCTGATACTGATTTCCATCATACTTATAATTGCACTGACAACCAGGTTCAGGCTGCATGCTTTCACAGCCCTTTTTATTGTATCTCTTCTTCTCGCGGCTGTAACCCTTCCAGTCGCTTCAATTGTGAGTACCCTGAAGGAAGGATTCGGCAGCACGATGGCCTCAATAGGCTTTCTTATAATTTTTGGCGCCATGATCGGAGTAATTCTCGACCGGACAGGAGCCAC
The DNA here is from genome assembly GCA_012519515.1 of Bacteroidales bacterium. Classification (GTDB taxonomy): domain Bacteria; phylum Bacteroidota; class Bacteroidia; order Bacteroidales; family VadinHA17; genus LD21. The sequence goes on from JAAYQC010000010.1 coordinate 10,313, forward strand.
TCTAAGCATTGCAGGCTATATGCTTTCAAAAACCGGAGAGAAAAGGAGCCCTGTAGCACTCGGCCTTACGGGATTCATTACCGGGCTACCTATCTTCTGCGATTCGGGATTCATAGTGCTGAGCGGACTTGCGAAATCGCTCAGCAGGAAATCAGCTGTTTCCATGCCCTTTATGGCAACTGTCCTGGCAACTTCCCTTTATTCGGTACACTGCCTTATTCCTCCTCATCCGGGTGCCCTTGCTGCAGCCGGAATAGTTGATGCCAATGTCGGCTGGATGATAATTGTGGGCACCCTCTTTGCGATTCCCGGAGCTGTTTCAGCATACCTTTGGAGCGCGTGGGCATCGCAGAAATTCAGTGCAACCGCACCTTCATCAGGGAGGGATGATGAAGTTGATCCACGTCAAAGCTTGCCGCCGGTCTTTCTTTCCATTCTCCCGATTGCCGTCCCGCTGCTGCTGATAACGGCCAAATCGATTGCAGGGCTTCTTGACACAGAAGGAAATTCATTGGGCAGAAAGATACTTGAACTTCCCGGCGAGCCGGTGATTGCTCTTCTTATAGGAGTCCTGTTCGCACTGTTTCTGATGAAACGCAAGTCAATAGCTGATATGAATTTGGTTTTTTCCGATGCCATACTTAAAGCAGGACCCATTCTTATCATTACTGCTGCCGGCGGGATGTTCGGGATGGTCATACGGTCGACCGGGGCAGGTGAGATCATCGGAGAAAGACTTGCAGGTAGCGGAATCGGATTGTTGATTCCTTTCCTGATAACAGTCATAATGAAAACAGCGCAGGGTTCATCCACGGTGGCTATAATAACAGCGGCTTCAATCGTTGCTCCAATGCTTGAAATGCTGGGACTTGGATCGGAATGGGGGAAGGTGCTGGCCCTGCTTTCAATGGGAGCCGGATCGATGATAGCTTCCCATGCAAATGACAGTTATTTCTGGGTGGTGACCAATTTCTCGGATATCAGGGTGGAGGATACCCTGAGGGTCTATACCACCTCCACCATTGTGATGGGAACTGTGGTCTTTGCATGCATCTGGCTGGTTTCATTGTTTGTTCTGTAATTATTTTGTCATGAGAAACAGAGATAATGCGCTTAGAATCTTCCTTGCCGGAGTCAGAGGTGTGCTTCCTGAAAAGCTGGTTACTGATGTTCTGCAGCTTAAGGGACAGGTCCTTGTTGCAGGAAACCATGAGGTGTCGCTTGAGGGTATCGAGAAAATCCTGGTAATCGGGGCGGGAAAGGCCAGCGCTGCCATGGGACATTATGTCGAATGCATCCTGGGCGACAGGATAAGTGGAGGCCATATTGTTGTCAAGTACGGCCATTCCTGCACTCTCAAAAAGATCAGGGTCACCGAAGCCGGACATCCGGTTCCCGACGAGAATGGCTTTATGGCGGCACGGGAAATAAAGAAAATAGCATCGGATGCTTCAGCAAATGATCTGGTCATCTGCCTTATATCGGGAGGAGCATCGGCGCTGCTGTCGGATCTGCCCGAGGGATTGATTCCCGAGGAACTCTACATAGTTAACAACCTTCTGATACGGAGCGGAGCAACCATAAACGAAATAAACTGCGTCAGGAAACATCTTTCCTCTATCAAGGGAGGCCAGCTTGTCCGGACTATAAGACCTGCGCGGCTCATTACCCTTATCATCTCGGATGTAATCGGAAACCATCTCGATGTTATCGGCTCCGGTCCCACCGTGCCCGACAGTACAACTTTCGCGGATGCCCTTGGCGTGATAGAAAAGTATAACCTGACCGATGATGTGACAAGGGGAGTAATGAATTACCTGCGCGATGGTTACGCCGGCTATCATCCCGACACCCCGAAACCGGGAAACCTTATCTTTGAAGGTACCATGAACATAATTGCCGGCACCAATCAGGCAGCCCTGCGGGCCTGCAAGAATGAAGCTGTGAAGCTTGGATACAGGTCGTACATTATCGATGCCGCTCTTGAGGGCGATGTTGAAACAGCTTGTGAATCAATAATAAACACCGCACTGTCGTTCAGAAACAACCAGGATATACCCAAACCCGCATGCCTTCTTTACGGGGGAGAGACAAGCGTCAGGGTAACAGGAAGCGGAACCGGCGGCAGGAACCAGCACCTTGCCCTTTCGGCAGCAATAAAGCTCAGGGACATCCCCGGGATAACAGTGCTTTCCGCGGGTACCGACGGTACCGACGGACCTACTGACGCTGCCGGCGCAGTCGCGGATTCCGGAACCATGGCCAGAGCTTTATCCATGAATGAGGACCCTATAAGCTACCTGGCCGGTTTTGATTCATTCAACTTCTTCAGGAAAGTTGGTGGACTGATTACAACAGGCCCTACCTTTACCAACGTAATGGATATAGTGGTGGTTATCGTGGAATGAATGCCCGCCCTATTTTATTATATTTGTCATGAACCCCGGCCCGCGGCTTACGGTCCGGAAATAATAAGAGCCTATGAAAGCCCTTGTATTGGAGGAATACAATAAACTTGTTTACAAAGACGTACCTGAACCCGAAGTAAAGCCCGGTGAAGTCCTTGTCAGAATAAAGGCATGCGGTATTTGCGGGTCGGATGTTCAGGGTCTCGACGGCAGCACCGGACGAAGGATTCCTCCCATAATAATGGGACATGAGGCTTCAGGAGTGATTGCTTCAGTCGGACCAGGTGTGAGCGACTGGAAAACAGGCGACAGGGTAACATTCGACTCAACCGTCTATCCTCTGAACGACTGGTACACTCTCGAAGGAAAGTACAACCTCAGCGACAACAGGGAGGTGATCGGTGTTTCGCCGGGCGACTACAGGCGAAACGGAGCCTTTGCAGAATACCTGGCTGTTCCTCAGCATATTCTTTACAGGATTCCCGATCAGGTATCGTTCGAACAGGCCGCTATGGTTGAAGCTGCTGCAGTCGCCCTTCATGCACTGAACCTTGCATCGCTGAAAACCGGCGATTCGTGCGTGGTTACCGGAGCCGGCATTATTGGCTCCTTCCTGATACGTCTGCTTAAAATTGCCGGGGCAGGAGTGCTAATAGCGATAGATAATGACCCCATAAAACTTGACTATTCAATGAAAACCGGAGCCGGCCATGCTTTCAATTCTTCAGATGCTGATGTGCCGGAAAGGATTAAAGCCCTGACCAGCGGGAGAGGAGCCGATATCTCGTTCGAAGCGGTCGGTAAAACAGAAACCGTGAACCTGGCAATCGCTTCCACCAGAAAGGGAGGAACAGTAGTCCTGGTCGGAAACATCTCCAAGACAATTGAATTCCCTCTTCAGAAGGTTGTTACCTCCGGGATCAGGGTGCTTGGCAGTTGTGCCATCAGGGGTGAATATGACGCTGTCCTTAAGCTGATGAAAGACGGCAGACTGGATGTCTCCGATATGATATCCGCAGTGGCTCCGCTGTCGGAGGGGGCAGAGTGGTTCAGAAAACTGTATAACAAAGAAGGTGATCTTAAAAAAGTGATACTGGTACCTTAAATAATATCTATGGAAGAAGAAAGGATTTATAACATCTCAATCGCGGGTTGCGGCAAAGTTGCCCATCTTCACGCTAAAGCAGTTCTCAGCATAGCTAATGCAAGGCTGACAGGTGTATGGAGCCGTACTCCCGAATCAGCAAACAGGTTTGCATCGGAGTACAAGACGAAAGCCTATTCCGATATCTCCCGAATGGTAATCGAGAATAAAAGCGACCTGGTTATCGTATGCACGCCCCATCCCTTCCACAGGCAGCCTGCCATTGAGGCCGCTATGGCCGGGGCAAATGTTCTTGTTGAAAAACCGCTGGCTTCAGACCTTGACGACTGCGACGCGATAATTAATACCTGCAGGGAAAGGTCTGTCAAACTCGGAGTAGTGAGCCAGCGAAGGTGGTATTCACCTTCCATGAGAGTGAAGCGGGCAATAGAAGACGGAAAGATCGGAAAGCCTGTACTTGCAACAGTAATACTGCTTGGATGGCGCGACAAGGCTTATTATGATTCGGATGCCTGGCGCGGTACATGGAAGGATGAGGGGGGAGGTGTTCTAGTTAACCAGTCGCCCCATCAGTTCGACCTCATGCTGTGGTACATGGGGGATATCGACGAGGTTTACGGTCTCTGGCGAAACCTGAACCATCCGTATATCGAGGTCGATGATACCGCGCTTGCAATTGTGAAATTCAAAAGCGGGGCAATAGGAAATATCCTGGTAAGCAATTCCCAGAAACCGGGCCTTTTCGGCAAGGTACACGTACATGGCGAGAACGGGGCATCGGTCGGAGTGCAGACAGACGGAGGGCAAATGTTCATAGCGGGCAGGTCGGGAGTGGCCGAAGCTCCCGTTAACGATCTCTGGACTGTTCCCGGAGAGGAAAAGATGCTGGCGGAATGGGTCAGGGAGGATACCGAGATTTTCCATAAATACGATCCGACAGTTTACTACATGCAGTGCCAGATAGAGGATTTCCTGCAAGCCATCGGGAATGACACCGAACCTATGGTTACCGGCGAAGCTGGCAGGAAAACCGTTGAACTTTTTACGGCAATATACCGGTCAACACGGGAGAATGCACCGGTAAAAATCAATTAGTAATTAACAATGAACAATTAGCAATTTGTAAATGGCATAGGGCACAGGGCGCAGGGCTCAGAGCACAGAGCACGGGGCACAGAGCACAGGGCACTGGGCACAGAGCACAGAGCACAGGGCACAGGGCACAGAGCACAGGGCACAGGGCACAGGGCACAGAGCACAGAGCACAGAGCACAGGGCACAGAGCACAGGGCACAGGGCACAGAGCACAGAGCACAGGGCACAGAGCACTGGGCGAAAGAATGACGTGCCGCACGTCGCTAGCCCACGCCGCACGCCGCTAGCCGCCAGCCGTTCTTCAATTCATAATTAACCTGAAACCTCGATTTTAATAGCTTTCCCATGTCCCCTCTTTACATAATACTGATAGTTGTAACAGGAGTGACGCTTCTCCTGCTGATGGTGCTCAAATTCCGGCTGAGTGCCTTTGTCGCCCTTCTTATAACATCCATAATCGTTGGAATAATGGCCGGTATGCCCCTGGACAAGATCTCGCAGAGCATACAGGACGGCATGGGAAGCACGCTGGGATTTGTTGCAACTGTCGTTGGCCTTGGCGCTATATTTGGTCAGATGCTCGAGAGTTCGGGAGGCGCTAGATCTCTTGCAAACTACCTGCTTAAGAAATTCGGACAGAAGAATGCCTCGTGGGCGCTTATGATCTCGGGATTTATCGTCGGCATACCCATTTTCCTGGATGTGGGTTTCATCATCCTTATCCCCATAGTGTACGCGCTCACCAGGGATACAAAACGATCGGTACTCTATTATGCTATTCCCCTTCTGGCAGGGCTTGCCGTGACACATACAATGGTACCCCCGACACCCGGACCCACTGCAGTGAGCGAGATCCTGGATGTTGAGCTCGGATGGGTTGTCATTATGGGACTGCTCGTGGGTATTCCCACGGCAGCCATCGCGGGTCCACTGTTTGGAAGATTTATAGCAAATCGCCTTTATATTCCCGTACCCGAGATATTTCAGGATATGGCAAAAGATGAAGGGAAGGATCAGAAAAGCCTTCCTTCATTCGGTGTAATCGCAGCCCTTGTGATGACACCACTGCTTCTTATTCTTATGGGTACCTTTATTAATCTGGGCGTTGACAAGGGCGTACTCGAAAACACAATTCTGACCAGGGTACTCATTTTCATAGGCCATCCCTTTACCGCGCTCATAATTGCAACACTGCTGTCAATCTTGTTGTGCCTGAAGCATGGCCTGTCGAGGCAAACCATCCTCGATCTAAGTACCAAAGCCCTCGGTCCGGCCGGAATCATTATTCTGGTCACGGGTGCAGGAGGTGTCCTGAAACAGATTCTGGTTGACAGCGGAATAGGAAAGATGCTGGCAGAATCGCTTGCCGATTCATCAATTCCGATAATTGTACTTGCCTGGGTGCTTGCCGCGCTTGTAAGGATTACACAGGGATCGGCAACTGTGGCCATGATAACGGCAGCAGGCATAATTTCACCCCTGCTTTCAACATTTAATCTGAACCAGCCGAATGTTGCACTCGTTGTCATTGCCATTGCCGCGGGTGCAACCATCCTGTCGCACGTCAACGACAGCGGCTTCTGGATAGTAAGCAAATATCTTGGAATGAATGAGAAGCAAACATTGCGTTCCTGGACCGTCATGGAGACGATAATCGCCGTATGCGGACTCGCGTTTACACTCATCCTGTCGCTGTTTTTCCGCTGACCTCCCGTGTATAATCACTATCTTTAAAAGCTAAACAAAAGAGTATAATTCTTAGAACAAATGATGATATTAAAGTTTTGCGGTGCAGCCAGGGAAGTAACAGGGAGCAAGATCCTCCTGACGACAGAGATGGGCAAAAGGATTCTTCTCGACTGCGGGATGTACCAGGGAACAGGGCTCGAGACCGATGCCATGAACCGCGATCTGGGATTCGATCCTTGCCTCATCGATCATATTATTCTGACTCATGCTCATATCGACCATTCAGGCCTGATTCCCTATGTCTACAAGCTCGGATTCACCGGCTCCATAGTGTGTACCAATGCCACGCGCGACCTGTGTTCGATTATGCTGGCCGATACGGCCTATATCCAGGAGAATGATACCAAAACATTCAATAAGAAAAGGGCACGTAAAGGTTTGCCGATCGTGACGCCCCTATTCACCCAGGAGGATGCCAGGGAATGCATGAAGCTCTTTATTGGTATTCCCAAGAATATGAAATTCTCTATCGACAACAACATAAAGGTTAAATTTACAAATACCGGGCATATGCTTGGCAGCGGCGTTGCCAACCTCTATATCACCGAGAACGGCCGGACAACCCGGATAGCATATACAGGCGATATAGGGCGCCCAACCAGCAGAATACTGGCGCCGCCCGTACCCTTTCCCCAGGCCGATTACCTGATAACAGAATCAACCTATGGCGACAGACTTCATGAGGATTTTGCAAGGGCAGACGAGAAGTTGCTAGAAGTAGTAAACCATGCCTGCGTGTACAAGAAAGGAAAGCTGCTCATTCCTTCCTTCAGTGTCGGACGAACCCAGGAAATCGTTTACTCCTTTAACAAATTTTTCAACGAAGGTAAACTGCCTCGTGTTGAGATATTTGTTGACAGTCCTCTTTCGGTTAACGCCACAGGCATATTCCGGATGCATCCCGAATGCTTCAACAATGAGGTTCTGCAGGTCATGGAAACAGACCCCGATCCTTTCGGATTCAACAGTCTCACTTATATTACAAGGCAGGAGGATTCTAAAAGGCTCAATGAGTATGACAAGCCTTGCATCATCATCTCTGCATCGGGCATGATGGAAGCAGGACGGATAAAGCATCACCTTGCAAACAATATCTCCGATCCGCGTACTACAATACTCGTTGTGGGCTACTGCTCACCTGTAACACTCGGGGCAAGGATCGCCAGGGGCGACGATGAGGTTTCCATTTTCGGGATGGTACACAAGGTTAATGCCGAGGTGATAGAGATAGATTCATTCAGCGGTCATGGCGACTATAACGAGATGATGGATTTCCTCAGTTGTCAGGACAAGAGCCAGATTCGTGAAACCTTCCTGGTTCATGGAGACTATGAGTCGCAGGTCAATTATGCTGCCAGGCTTGAGAACGCCGGTTTTCAGAATGTTAAGATCCCTTCACTCAAACAGGAATTTACGATCTGATCCTAAAAAACCATATCGTTTCGGGTAAAAAATTTGTCGTTTATCATAGTGTTTTTTATCGTTAATCGATAAAAATTTGTTGTTATTTTTTGATCTCCGGAAGCCAGGCTTCTCAGGAGCAGCCACGGGATTATCTTATATGTCTCCTTATCTCTGCTCTGATTTCCTTCCATCCGGGATAAAGATCGGTAAGCAGATCATAAAATCCCTTGCCGTGATCGTGGTGCCGGAGATGGCAAAGCTCATGAACCATGACATATTCCCTGCACTCCCTGTTCAACCGTATAAGATCGTAGCTCAACGCTATGCCTCCTTTTGAGGAACAGCTTCCCCACCGGGTTTTCATTTTCCTGACTTTAAACCCTGTCGGATTCAGTCCGTGATCGATGTGCTTCAACATGACTTCCCTGAATTCCCCGGGAAGTTGCTGCCTGGCCACAAAACTGAACCAGCCTTCAAGGATTTCCCGGATGAGAAGCGGATTGTTGTTGTCAGACCAGCTGACTTCGATGGTGTTGTCGCGACCAAGCTTTACTGAGTATCTATTTCCGCGGATGAGCCTTAGAGTGTGTTCCTTTCCGAATAGCAGCAGCGTATCACCGTCGGAATAGCCTTCCGGCTTGTCGAGCCTGATAAGGGTACTGAATTTGTCAAGGGCTTTGCGTATCCATTCCGATTTCTCAGTCACAAAGCAGTCGATCGTTTTTGCCGGAGTCCTGTACGGCGCCTTCACGATGACTCCCTTGTCGGGACTCACGATAATGCTTATCGTTTGCCTGCGCGAGAAGATGGTTTTGTATTGAAATTCCCTGTCACTGCTTCCGGTTGGTGCTAAGCGTGCTGTCATTTCTCCCCCGCATTTGCATTTTGCATAGACGACAGGTAATAAATCAGGCAGGCTGTTCCGTCCATGGTACACTCATTTGTCGAATAGTCGGCAAAATCGTCATGATAAACGGCAAGGCTGGTCTGGAACCGCGAGTATTCATCCTCTTCTGACAGATAGATGTACTTGAGGTTATTGAAGATGGTTGAATAAACCGGGCCGTCAACCAGTCCTCCCGGAACCTGCTCTCCCCTTAACACGTACGAGGAATGAGTGTTGACAGGGTAGTCGCCGTTTTCGGGAAGGCCGACTATCATACTGGTTCCCCAGGGGTTGCATCCGAAAAGCCAGTCGCGGTGAGCAGCTTCCAGTTCCCTGAAACTGTTGTCGCCGCTGATGCTTCGGTAAAGATGAGCCTGGGTAAGAGTTGCGGCTACAAGGTTGTTCGAGCACCAGATGAAAGGCACCCCGATAAGAAAGGGATTCTTCTTTCCCCTTGCCTCAAGCAGCTGCAATCCTTCTTTCATGTACCCGAGGAATTCTTCCCTGTGTCCTGCAGTGCCCGATTCCGATGCAATGACAGGATGCCCCATGTTCATAAAAGGATACCACTGGTAATGCCTGGCTGTGTCAGCGCCTATCCAGGGAGTTATTTTTTCCTGCCTTCCAAACGCAACGGCATGTTCGAGATAATAGGCATCGCCCGTAAGTCTGTATAGTTCAATGGCTGCCAGTTCCATATCGTCAACCCAGTTGTCTTCCTCGTAGAAGTAGGGAGCTCTTCCCGGAGCGGTCTGGCATGACCCGGGATTTCTCAGGCCGTAGTCAAAGGCCGCTACAGCTTTTGCCCTGAGAAGTTCCGAGTATTCACCGTCGATGGCGCCGTACACCGATGATCCCCTTGCAAAGGCGGATGCGAATTTGCCTGCAGTAGAAGCAATACCCGTGGCACGGTTTTTATAACCGAATAAACCCTGCTCCTTCCCGGTGCAGCGGTAAACAGGCCTTTCCGGTCCTTTACCGTAATTGGCAGTGTCGGCATTGGGAAACCTGAATCCTATATGATCGCGGTCGTCGGCAATCTGATTGTACATCACATCCGGAGCGGGATTCATCTTTATAAGCCAGTCGAGGCCCCATTTGCTCTCGTTGAGTACATCGGGGATATTGTCCTTTCCTTCCAGTCCGTTTGCAAGATACTCATCACCGAATGATGTTGGATTGCTTGAAAAGGAATAGAGCATCTGGTAGGTCGCGTTTGCCGAAGTTGCAACATATTGCAGGTAATCGGCGGCATCGTGCCAGCCTCCCGTAACGTCTATGTGCATCGAATCATCCTTTCCCCCGTAGATCACATAGCCGTCGTGAACATGGCATGAGTCGTTCAGCCATGGATTGAATCCGCATCTCTGCTGACGCATATAAGTGAGAAGGAAGTCAGCTGTGCCGGCATAAACATCATCGGCGATCCTGAATTCGGGTGAAACAGCTTTGCCCGCCTCTATCCTATAAAGACCTTCAGCATTCAACTCCGTGAAGCTGAGCCTGTAACAGCTTGTGAATGGTTCCATGGGAGCTGATTCTGAAATACCTGTCTTTTCCAGGACCAGCTTTCCCGTGACCGCATCGATCACCCTGAACGATTGCAGCTCATTTGAGCCCTTTCCCATGAACACTGCCACTTTTACATCGCCTGGCCTGTATCCAAGCTGGTTAATCCTTATCCATCCTTCATCTTTTCCCTTGCATGAAGCGGCAAGGATAATGACAGCAAAATAAATAACGGCGCTTTTCCCAAGTAGTTGTCTCATTATGAGTTGTTAAAAATAATTAAAACTGAGCATTTCAGATATAAACATGTTTTATAACTTCTCTAAAGTAAAAAAATATGGTGTATTTCGCATAGGTTGATGTGCATTAATATAGATTGGTTATTGTTTTATCTTATTTCATGGTTCAAAGATTCGCCCGTATTCTGTAAGGGTTGATAAGGGTGATCAGGTTAATCAGGTTAATCAGGTTAGTTAGGCAGAAGAGGATAAAGCTTTACCAGTCGAACACGGGCGGCGGTTTAATACTGCTGCCCGTACTTTTTTATTATCCGGGCATAAGGGTTATCACGGTTATTTCCGGCGGTATCCAGATCCTGAAGGGCATGCCGAGAACGCCAAGCCCCCTGTTTACAACAAGATACTGCCCGTTCAGCTCATGTACTCCGTTCCACCTGGGATAGAAATACTTTGCCGGACTCCATTTGAAAAGTTTTGTATATATTCCTACCTGCATTCCGTGGGTATGCCCCGACAAGGTAAGACTTATATCGGTCTTTCCCGCAACATCCCTGTCCCACTGGTTGGGATCATGGGCAAGCAGTATCTTCAGGTCTTCCCCGTAAATTCTCTCCGAGGCCTTTTCGAGGTCGCCATGTACTATGTCGGGAAAAGAGCCTGATGTGGTGACTCCGATCAGGGCAATTGAAGAACTGCCTGTGTTTAGCATCTCAAATTCATCATTCAGGACTTTATAACCCGATGCTTCAATGAACCTCTTCATCAGCCTTACATTGTTTTCCCTTTCAGCATCGGTATAGGTGGGATGGTAGGTCCCGAAATCGTGGTTACCCATCACGGCATATTGCCCGTAACGGGCTTTTGCCTTCGAAAGGATGGTGTCGAAGCTGTCGAACTCCCTCCATCCTAAGTTGATGAAATCACCGGTGTTGACAATAAGGTCGGGCTCAAGCTCATTGATTGCCTGCATTACTTCCGCAAGCCTTTCGTGGTGATGATAAAAGCAGGGCAGATGAAGGTCTGAAATATGAACTATCCTGAAACCTTCCAGACCGGGGTCCAGGCCTTTAATCCGTATGACGTGGCTTTCCGTCCTGAAATTGAACCTTCCGATCAGGGCGCCGGAAGAGAGGACAACAAAATTAATGGAAGCCAATACGATCGCGATTATGGAGGGTTTTGACGGCCTGGTTCCCGAAGCCCTGAAAATCCATTTTCCCGTGTAATGACCCGAGATGATCAGAATTCTCGGTACAACCACTGTCATCAGCATCCCTCTCAGGTTCATTACCGACCACTCGTATGCAGGATCGTCGGGCATTCCCCTGAATGAAACCGTCTTAAACCACAGTATCCAGATCCATAAGCTGAGTGCCACATGGATCGTTATGGCAAAATAGTAACTCAGCCACGATCTTTCATATAGATATTGCCTTATAACTGCCAGCGTGAGTAGCTCTGTTACTGCAAGTACTATGAAGAGTGCCATACGCTTATCTGAAGCTGTAAAAATACTCAATTAAAACTTATCGTGATAATGGCTATTTTCGCATACCTTAATCCAGGCTTATGACAGAAGTAAAATTTCAGGCAAGGGACTTTGTTCCCGGGATAGCATTCACTTACTCGGTGATAGCAGCCCGCTTTGAGGGAAAATGGATCTATGTGCGCCATCATGATCGCAGCACATGGGAGATCCCGGGCGGGCATATAGAAGAGGGTGAATCGCCTGACGATGCAGCCGGGAGGGAACTGATGGAAGAAACCGGTGCTGTTGAGTTCACCCTCAGTTGTGTTTCCTCTTATTCGGTATTCAAGGATGGCATTACCGGATACGGAAAACTATATTTTGCAGAAGTCTTCCGGCTGGGTCCCATACCGGATATTTCCGAGATTGCCGGGATATGCATGTTTGACCATCTGCCGGAAAATCTTACCCACCCCGATATTCAGCCGCATCTTTACAGGAAAGTACTGGAATATCTTGATAGTGAAGAATGACAGGGATAAACAACGCTGATCTTTCATTTTGATAATGTTAAAAATAACAGTAACTTTAAAAACACTATATACTGGCAAAATGAAACCCACATGTATTAAACGTGCTAACGCGTATTCGTGTGATTTTCAGTCGTGTGGAGTCTCCCGCTTGAGCGGGTCAGGCATCATATCATTAAAATCAAAACTAAATTATGAAAAAGTACATCATTCTAATTGCCTGTTCGCTATTTTGGATTGCTTGTGAAAGAGATATCTTTGACAAAGATTATCGGGCGGTTTTAGAAAAAAATAGCTTTTCGGAAGGAATTTATATGGGCTATTTTGTACTTCAAGACCAGGAGTACTGGTGTGAAATCGAATTCAGAGCTGATAATTACGAAGAATGGCCATCCGGAGGAGCAGCTTTTCAAAAAGAAATGAGTTGTCTTACAACAGGAATTTTCAATATTAGTAACGCTACACTAACATTTAAACTTGATAAATATAAATTCCCGGACTTTCCATTACCTTGTAATTCAAGAATGATATTACCAGGGGACTACAGGATACATTTAATTACCAGGGATGATTCATTGGTTTTTAGCAAGGGTGTCGGAAAAGACAAAATAAAATATCACCTGCAAAAACTAGCTGAATAAATAGGAATATATTTACTGATAATATCGGTTATGAGAAGGATATTCTTATTAATAATTACACTATTCATTTTACTTTGCTTTCTGAACTGCGGAAGCAAAAATGAACAAAAAGCGGGAACCGCCTTTCACGTTGAGCTTGACAACTGCAAATTATCAACCGATCTCAAATTAAGCGATTTAATAGAGGATTGCAGGCTTGTCCCGCTTGAAACCACTAATGAATCATTGCTTGGAGAGATCAGGGAGATTATCAGTCTTTCGGGTGAATATATTCTTATTGCCGACAGGGATAATGTTTATAAATTTTCCGGAGAAGGAAAGTTCATCAATACAATATTAAAGAACGGAAGGGGACCCGGGGAAATATCAGGCTCATGCAGGTATTCTTTCCACAGGAAAAGTAAGATGCTGTTTTTCGTGGATGATTTTGTTGAAAATGAAAATATAAGATGTTTCGATGTTAAGGCTGAGAAATTCCTGCCTTCAATAAAGAAATGCTTCCCGGGCCGGTGGCTGAACTTTATGGTTTACCAGGACTCACTCATTATGGGATCCATTGAGGGAATTTCAAGGGGTGAAACAAATCCCTATGCTGTTTTTGTTCAGAATTTCAAAGGACAATTTCTCTGGGGTATTAAAAGCAACAAGACCTTTATTATTCCACGAAGTGACATTAACGACAATGTATTACAAAGACTGATATTCTACCCCGGGGAGGGATCCGTATACCTCAGGTACCGGCTGGATGACACATTATTTACTTTAAAGGATAAAGAGCTGACGGCTTATCTGATACCCGAATACAAGAATAAAATCCTTAAACCCAATCTAATGCCTTTTGAAGGGGACATATTTATAACTTATGAACCATGTCAGAATCCGGCTTATGTAATAATACGGTACGATTTATTCACGGGATGGACAAGCGAAGGCAGCTTTAACAGAGCTCATTATAACAAAAGTTATTATATTCTGAATAAAACTAATGGTAAGTATGCACTAATCCAATCATACCTGGACGATTTCACCGGTAATAAGTTTATACTTGGAAAGTCTTTTAGCTGGACTCCGGGTGTTGATAAAGACATTCCTTTTCCCAAAACCTTAACTGATGGTGAATTGTATGCAGTTTATTATCCGCATGAACTGTCAAAAATTGATACAAAAATGAGAAACAGTCCGTTTAAAAATTTATTTGCTCAACTGGAAATCATAAGGAATAATCAGAAGGAAACAGACAACCCGGTTCTGTTGATAGGATATCCCAAAAAGAGACTGCAATTGGAAAAGTAAAACCAGTTTGCTACAGACGCTATAATTAATTGGTTCGTATATTGTTACACAATTCTTGTAATATCACAAATTAATAGGGGAATTATACCGGTACCTGACATTTTTCCGGTACATGCTAAAAATAATGAACCTGATTTTAGCTATGATTGAATAGACATGGCGATTATTACTCATTCACAAGATTGACAAGCAGTTAGGTTCTTAGCTAAAGCAGCTGACTGCATTCCGGATGAGAGGGATCAGCCTTATACATCTTTTCATTAAAGACTGGCTGATACAGCGTGTCTTTTAAATAAATTTAATCAACACACGGAATCTAAAATAAAACATCTTGAAAGGTCGTTGTAAGATTGTAAAATCGATATCTATTCTTAATTTTGGCTTTATTAACTGATCAGACCGGAATAGTAATCGGATAGCAGTGATAATTAATTATATAGTTTACGGTTGATGGTGTCATTGAAGGTTGTGATAATTGATGATGAACATTTCGCATGTGAAAGGTTAAAAAAACTTCTTAACTCATTCACATTTATCACAATATTGGATTCTTTCACCAATTCAAAAAAAGGATTGGATTACATAGTTAATAATCAGCCGGATCTTATTTTTCTTGATGTTGAACTGGAAAATGGCATGTCGGCCTTTGATATGATTGATAAAATTAATTTTAATCATTATCGTCCTTTTATTGTTTTGGTTACTGCATATCCACATTATTCAATTAAAGCCATCAAGTACGAAGTATTTGATTATATTCAAAAACCTGTTGACATTGATGAACTTAAAGATACCCTGGAAAGGCTGAAACGGCATTTATCCTCTAACACAACTAAATTAAAGGAAGAGTATCAGATGCTTAGTGACAGGGAAATTGAAATCCTGAAGTTGATCCTTGAGGGACATAAAAGTGAATATATTGCAAAACAATTATTTATAAGCCTTAATACTGTCAATACACACAGGCGGAATATCCTGAAGAAGACCGCGGCAAAATCTACATTCGACCTCATCAGGAAAAGGAACAAAAATCATGGTTAAGATAAAGTTTCATTCAGCTTTCCTGCATCCTGCATTTATTAGTCTTGTCATTTGGATTATTCTGGTTTTATTAATCCCTGTATCTTTTTCAAAATATAGGGTCAAAAAAATTTCAGAAGAAGTTCTTCGTTCGAATGTATATTATTTCTACAAAGATCTGGATTTAGACGGGAACAGCGAACTCATAACTTTTGATCTGGCAGATAATGAACAAACAAAGATCATGGTGATGAAAGACGATAAGATACTTAATCAGTATAATTTAAAGTATCATCCGGAATACATACGTTCATTATTCACAGGAGATTATAATTATGATAATAAAGAAGAGTTTTATGTTTTTACAATTAGTCAGGATTCTATTTTTCTGAGTATTATTGATGCAACAGGAACCGGGGAAGCTATAGTGAATATGAGGTTTATTGATTCCTGGATAAAAAACCCTCAAAGCAATAACATGCCTTATATTCATTGTATTGGAATATTAACCAATCCGGAAATAAATTACAGGGATTTCTATTTTTATATTACTTCCGGATTCTGCAAACAACCACGAAACGTGTATCGTTATGTTATTGGTAATGACTCTCTTATTAAATCTCCGTTGAGCGGTGCAGTTATTGACAGATGTATTGTTTCAGAACTTGATGAAATACCCGGGAATGAATTCGTACTAAGTACAGCGGCTACAGGTAATCTTGATGAGAATGTACCTTATACAGATCAATATTCATGGTTAATGGTTTTAAACAACGATCTGGAATTTTTATTTCCGCCTTTAAAATTTTATGAATATCCGTCACGCCTGTCAGTCGTACCAATTTGTCATAATGGAGAAAAACGCCTTGTTGCATTTCATGATTATTATGGTGTGCACAATTTTTCGTCGTCTTTCTATTTGTTTGATATATTCGGAAACAAGCTTGCAGAAGAAGAGTTTAACGATAATGAAAATACATATTCCCGGCTCTTTATAAACGAAGATAGTAAGGATGAAACATTTTTCTTTCTGAAGAACAGGAATACAGAGATACAGGAGATGGATTGTTCTTTCAATACTGTAAGAACAATAAAACTTCCTGAAATAATAGGGGCTGATCCTATTGATTTTCTGGATATTAATCTCGATGGTCGGAAGGAATATATATTTTTGGGAAGAGACGGGAAGAGTATTATTATTACTCAGGACAATTTTTCCAATCCTTTAGTTCATAAATTTTCTACAGAAATACCGGCACTGTTCATTTCAGCAATTGTGAATGTAAAAGAAAAACCTTTATTCTTTTTACAAACAGCTAATGTTGGAACTTATCTCCGCTATGAAAAGAATCCGTTTTATTTTTTCAAATTTCTTTATTCTCCAGGCCTTTATTTATCAGTTTTATTATTTGTTATGATTATTTACAAAATGCTAAAACACCGTCTGGAGATTGAGCGGAATACCGAGAAAGAAATTGCTTCCCTTCAGATGAAGGCTATTAAAAATCAGATTGACCCTCACTTTACACTCAATATCCTGAATTCAATAGGAAGTCTGTATGCTTCCGGTGAAGACATGGATAAGGCTGACTATATTTTTGGGAAGTATGCTAAAATGATCAGGCAAACAGTTATAAATTCCGAACAGATTATTATCCCTTTGGAGGAAGAGATTGATTTTGTTAAGAATTACATAGAGCTGGAACGTTTTCGTAATAGTGATTCTTTTAGCTTCATAATTGATATTAATCCGAATGTTGATCTTAAATCCAGGATACCGCGAATGCTCATTCATACATATGTGGAAAACGCGATAAAATATGGTATTAGGAGAAAACTATCAGGGGGATTCTTAAAAATATTCATACAGTATGTTAACAGGTCTATCAGGATTATTATTGAAGATAACGGACCGGGATTAAATTCAACAAATACCTTAACTAATAGTACCGGGAAAGGATTTGTTATTGTAAAACAACTAATTGATTTATTTCACAAGCTTGAAAAGATCAGGATAAGCACTTCCATGAACAATATCACCGGTCAGAACGGAGAAGTCTTAGGCGCCAGGGCTGTAATTGAGCTTCCCGTTCTCAAATCCTGATGTAAATATCTGAATGATTTAGTTGTACAGCTATTAATACCTATCGATCATTAGTCAATATACCTAGTGCTAATGATTGATGGTTTGGCATTCTTTCTTGAAATTTGAAACTGTATTCTGCCAAACATGATTTAAACAATCAGCAATAAGTTAATCAGGGCTTAACGGGTAAAAATACTATCACTGAAACAAATATATTAATAGTTAATCACATTAAAATTTATGAAATAACTAAGTCTTTCAGCATAAAAGGCTTAAGTATTAAAGGTCATTACAGTCATGAAAACATTCTTTAAATTTGGGTTATTGATATTATTCTTTGGAGTAATTCAAGGTAATATGAATGCATATTCTCAACCAAATGCCACTGTAACTAGTGTCACATTTGATAAAACCCAGGTCATAAGAGGTGTTGAAATGATTTATGCAGCTGTTTATATTAGAAATACAGGAAATGTAAGGGGTACTTTCTATATTACAGTCTCTCCTCAGGATATAAATGGCACATGGTATGATTTTACTCCGACCAGGGCTAGTATTACATTAGATCCAGGTGCAACTGGGGGTGTTCAAGTTACGTGGTCTCCTTCTTCCAGTGTTCCAACTGGAGCTTGTTATTTTTATTTGAAAGTTTACAAAAGCAGTACGGGTTCCGATTATTATACTGACTATGAAAGGTCCTCTGCATTTACAATTATTGATCAAATATTAAACGCCAGTTTTGAGAGCGTTACTTTTGACATTTCTCAAATAAGAAGAGGTATCGAAACTATTCATTGTGCAATATATATTAGAAACACTGGTAACATTAGAGGAACATTTTATATCACTGCTTCAACTGAAGATATTAATGGAATCTGGCACGATTTTTTACCACAAAGGATTAGTATTACCTTAGATCCAGGATCATCAGGAGGAGTTCAAGTCAATTGGTCCCCGCCGGCTAATTATCCACTCGGATCATGCTATTTCTATTCCAAAATCTATAAAGCATCTACTGGGACTGAGTTTTATTCAGATTATGAAAGGACTTCTGCTTTCTCGATTAATGCTAATTCTAATCCACTACCTATAAATAGTGGATTTATAGCTTATCACGTTGACAGTAATAATGAAATCCTTCATTCTCCAGTAAATAGGAATGATGGTAATATATTTATCTATAAATTCGGATCAACCGACCCTCCGAAGAACATTACATCGAAGTTTGATATAGGAAATGCCATGAATCCACATTTCAGTCCCGACGGATCAATGCTAACATTTATGGCTATCCCTAAAGGTGAAAGTCTAAGTTGGTCAAATATGAGAGTGTACATTTATGACATTCTCACAGAAACTTTAAGATCTCCCTTAAACATTGGCCAAGACCCAAAGTTCTCTTTTGATGGGAATATGATAGTATTTAAACAAGATAATGTTATCAAATTAATGAATTTAAATGGTGATATTATTAATAATAATGTTACTAATCAGACTGTTCATGAAGAATCTATGCCTTTTTTCACAGTTGGAGATGATAGAATAATATATGCAAGAGGAGTACAATCTAATTCAGATATATATATTGTGAATTTGAATGGATCAGGTA
Source organism: Bacteroidales bacterium (assembly GCA_012519515.1). Taxonomy (GTDB): domain Bacteria; phylum Bacteroidota; class Bacteroidia; order Bacteroidales; family VadinHA17; genus LD21. The sequence goes on from JAAYQC010000010.1 coordinate 29,355, forward strand.
ATCAACCTCTCGCTAATATTAGTAATTTACATGAATATTATCCCATAACAAGAGACGCAAATTCATTTTTCTATACAAGAGCTTCAGGTCCAACATCATTTAAAGATCAAATTTTCATTGGTAATTATATTGGAAACCCAGAACCAGTATTTGACAATATGTCAAAATTTGAATGTGCCGATCCATTCCCTGGTCCTTCACCATATTTCTTTTTTTCTTTAGATGACGATTATGATGAAACAGGGTATAATTTATTTCTTGGAAATGCAGAAAATGGGGATACATGGCAACTTGGTCAATTGGGTATTAATACTTCACTTTATGAATTAGGAGTTACTTATACAAGTCAAGTTCCAAGTGTTGTACATGTAACAGGGGTATCAGTTCAACCACCGACAATGAACTTATATGCAGGAGGATCAACGGGGACGGTGATTGCCACAGTAGTTCCTTCCAATGCAACCAATCAAAATGTAAACTGGACTTCTTCGTCTATTGGAGTTGCCACTGTCAATACGAATGGGGTTATCACCCCTATTGCTGCTGGTACATCAATCATCACTGCAACGACGGTTGATGGTGGATTTACAGCTACCTGTGTAGTTAATGTTACTGCTCCAACCATCATATTAACTTCGCCTAATGGTGGAGAAACATGGCCGATTGGAAGTACTCAGAACATAACATGGACATCTTCTGGAACAAGTGGCAATGTACGGATAGAGTATTCAACCAACAATGGCTCAACCTGGACTGGTATTATTTCCAGCACCCCGGACGACGGGAACTATCAATGGACAGTACCGAATACCCCATCATCAAACTGCCTGATAAGAATATCAGATACCGACGGAAGCCCAACTGATCAGAGTAATGCTGTATTCACTATTTCAGCTATACCAGCAATAACTGTAACCGCTCCCAATGGTGGAGAAACATGGCCGGTTGGAAGTACTCAGAACATAACATGGACATCCTCAGGAACAAGTGGCAATGTACGGATAGAGTATTCAACCAACAATGGCTCAACCTGGACTGGTATTATCTCCAGCACCCCGGACGACGGGAACCATCAATGGTCAGTACCAAATACCCCATCAACAAACTGCCTGGTAAGAATATCAGATACCGACGGAAGCCCAACTGATCAGAGTAATGCTGCATTCGCCATTGTAAGGTCTTACCTTACTATTACACCAGTAAACCAGAATGTTTTGTCTTCTTCCGGAACAGTAAGTTTTGATGTTGTATCGAACGTAACCTGGACGGCAACCAGTAATCAAACCTGGTGTACAATTACTCCCTCGGGAACAGGCAATGGAACTATCACTGCTACTTACCAGGCCAATACGGGACCTGGTACAAGAACAGCAACAATAACAGTTTCAGGAACTGGTGTTAATCCCCAAAATGTGACAGTAACACAATCTGGAATATCTAATTCTCCACCTGATAAACCAACTTTATCAACTCCATACAATGTAAGTAGTAATTCTTTACCTTTTAGATTTTCATGGACTTGTTCTGATCCAGATGGAGACGAACTTACATATGTTTTAAAAACTAGAATGATTGGTGAAAGTAACTGGATAGACAATCTAATGAATACCCAAAATTATCTCGATGTGATAAGTATTCATCATGACTACTATAACATTCCAATGGAATGGTGTGTTGTGGCTTCAGATAGCGAGACTGAAAGTACAAGTGATGTTTGGGAATATATAATAATCACCAATCAATTAATCGTGTCGCCAGACAACCAGAATGTTGGTGTAGAAGCCGGGAATACAAATTTCAGTATTACAACCGATGCAAGTTGGGTTATTGCCGACCATGCCCCATGGCTATCAGTTAGTCCTTCAATGGGCCAGGGCAATGTTGATATAACTGTGACATATTCTGCAAACAATTCAATAAGTAGTAGAATTGGATCGATTATCGTAACAGAGGGGGGGTATAACCCACGAATGAAGACAGTGACAGTAACACAAGCTGGTACATCACCGACTCTAATTGTATCACCAGCGAACCAGAATGCTTCGTCTTCTTCCGGAACAGTAAGTTTTGATGTTGCATCGAACGTAAACTGGACAGTAAGCAGTAATCAGACCTGGTGTACAGTTACTCCCTCGG
>JAAYQC010000054.1 GCA_012519515.1 Bacteroidales bacterium
ATATACACTAACACGACACTTAACAGCCTGGCAATCTCGTGAGATGGCATAAAAATTACAAATATTCCCTGCACTGTTAACAGCAATTGCTTATTTATCAGGTATATATCCCCAATATATAAAATCATCTTTTGATTTTAGAAGTTTTATTCCGCCGTCATAAAGCACCATGTATTTGTTTGCAACATCAAGGACATTCCTGTAGTCATGGTCTGTTAATACTATTCCTTTACTATTTGAATGACTCCTTATCATTTCTTTTATAAGCTCAATATGAATTGGTGAGATGCCATTAAAAGGCTCATCTAGAAAAATGAATTTTGATTTTTGGCTTAATATTAATCTAACCTCCAGATATCTTGATTCTCCTCCAGACAGATCCCTGATTTTAACATCGGTAACTTTCGAAAGAACCTGGTCGTCAAAGAACTGATCCTGATCTATCTGATGATCGAATAGATTGACGGTTTTCTTTACCGTAAGATTTCCGGGCAGAAAATTGTCTTGCGGTAGAAAACTTATTATACCTGTTTTCTTAAACGGTTGACTTACAAGGCCACCATTAATAGTGATATGTTTGTGTTCAGTATATAGGGTTCCGAATAGTATTTTAAGAAGTGTCGATTTTCCTGAACCATTTCGTCCAAGCAGTCCGATTATATCCCCAGTCTGGCATCTTAAAAAGATGTCAGTGAGAACCTGTTTGTCCCCGAATGATTTTCTGATACTGTCAGCTTCAAATATATCTTGCATATGCTGAAATTATCAAGAATGGTAAGATAATGACCAGATTAAACAAATACGATATAAGGACTAATCTGAGTTTTGAAATCCCGAGGTTATAGTAGAAATGGTATTCTTGTTTCCTGGCGATCTCGAAGAAGAGAATCCCTAGTAGAAATCCGCCGGAGAAGTAGCTAAGCATGAATATGTATGACATTGATTCAAACGTAATACCTTTTGGTGACAAAGTGCTTGTAATAACAGTCGCTGCAATTGAAACGAGAAGGTCAATTTTAAAGACCAGAAGGCAGTATGGAATGGTCTTTTTAATCATCCACGGAGGTTATTTGTTGTTTCTTACAGTTAACATAATAGCCGGTAAGGGTACAGTGATGCCCCGGAAAGAATTCTGCATATAATTGAAAACCTAATATTCAGCAGGTAGCAGTTTCAGTTGTGCATAGCTGAAAACAGGTCCATCTTTGCACACGTACACCTCGCCCACGTTGCAGCGGCCACATTTGCCAAAGCCGCATTTCATACGGTTTTCAAGTGTTGTATAGATATTTTCGGGTGCAAAACCCAGCTTTTCCAGTACCGGGAAGGTAAACTTAATCATGATGGGAGGTCCGCAAACAATGGCAATGGTATTGCCGGACGATGGGGCTATCTTTTCCACAACAGATGGAACAAAGCCAATTTCTCCTTTCCAGTCGGGGGTCTCTCCACCGGGGTCGACAGTTGTGACAAGGTTTACATCGGGGCGGTTTTTCCACTCTTCCAATTCGTGTTTATAAACCAAATCATCAACCGAACGGGCGCCGTAAACAATGGTAATATCCTTGAAATTTTCACGCAAGTCGAGACAATTCCAAATCACGCAACGCATGGGCGGCAGTGCAATACCACCTGCAATAAACAACAGGTTTTTGCCTTTCCATTCGTCAATCGGGAAGATGTTCCCGTAAGGCCCGCGAAAACCAACAATATCGCCTTCTTCGGCAGAAGCGAGCGCTGAAGTTACTTTTCCTACCTGACGGAAAGTACATTCGATATACCCTTTCCTGGTGGGAGACGAAGCAATACAGAAGGTCGACTCGCCAACTCCGAAAATGGAATATTCCCCAAACTGACCGGCTTTGAAAGTAAAAGTTGCTGCATCTTCTTCATTGATAAATTTTAACCGAAAAGTCTTTACACCCG
>JAAYQC010000055.1 GCA_012519515.1 Bacteroidales bacterium
ACTGTCCGACAAGGCTCTTGTAGGCCTCGTTGATTTCGGAGATGCTCATTTCTGCAGGGTATTTGAGTGTCCCCTGTAACTGCGAATAGGTATCACCGCCGCAGCCGTTGAGAAGCATTGTAAGGGCAGTGCTTGCACTGAGAGGGGATAACATGAGATTCTTGTTTTCTGATTCAGTTACTTTGGTAAAGAGCTCTATTCCGAACTCGTTGCTGCTCTGAATGGCAATGGGCGTTGCTGCAGTGAGGGTGATGCTTTTCGGTGTCAGATCCGCTTCTCCATTGTTTTCCTTTGAACAGCTGATGGCAAGGAGAAGAATTGCCAGCGCTGATAGGATGATCGTGATATTTTTCTTCATGTCTTTATATTTTAAAGTATCGGATTAAGGTTCATTATAACATTATTTATGGTTCATCATACATTACATATACGAATCTCATTGCTGAAATGCGACAGTGAAGCTGAATTTTTTTTTATAACGCCGCGTACCATTTAAACTTTTTAATGATCTGTTCTTATAAATAAATTGTCTCCACCGTCAATGTAGCTGTTGTTAAACAGGACTTTATCCTCGCAAAGTATAATTCTCCCATACAAATAAATACTTGGATTATTCAAAACAAGTTTGAATAAATAAATATCCGGTTTGTCCGAATCAGGTTCGGAATAATCAATGTCTGCTACCCTGAGTTGCCAGTTCCCCTCGGTAACAACTGCTGAATTTTCTGTAAGTGTAAATTCACCTTCTTGTGTTAAATTCAGGAGAACATTTTTGTCTGCCTCTTTTGTTCCAGGTATTTCAGCATAATATTTTGACCATTTCCAGGTGCCGGTAAGCTTGCCCGCGAGTTTTGCAGAATCATAATTCTGAGATTTGTAGCAATCATATAGTTGCATAATGTCAATTCGTTCCGGACTTTTTTCCGAACAGGAATAAACCAGTAATGAAATAAGAATAAAAGCAGAGATATTAAAAGCATTCTTCATAATATTAAACATAAGTTGTTTGTTTACTGTAGTTTACAATCTTTTACTTTTCCTTTTCTTAAAAGTTTTTATAATACGTATGGCAGTTTTGTAAAAACGGCTTACAGCCCATATACGAATCTCGGTTGCGAAATGTGACAGTGGGAATGAAAACTTCTCAAATATATTTCAGGGATTTAGCCTGATTCGATTATTTTTATATCGTCAAAAAATTCTGTATGAAAGTATCTCTGATTCAGTTCGACATACGCTGGGAAGACAAGCATGCTAACTTTGCCGGGCTTTCCCGCTTGCTGGGCGGAGTGCCCGAGGGAACTGATCTCGTCATACTTCCCGAGATGTTCAATACCGGTTTTTCACCGGCAGCAGATGCTTTTGCCGAAGGGCCCCGTTCACTTACCTTTGAGTGGATGCGGAAGACAACCCTCGACAGGGGCTTCGCCCTGGCAGGAAGCTACATGGTAACTGAAGGTGGAAAGCTTTTTAACAGGTGGGTATTCATTTCCCCTGAAGGCGATACGTTCAGATATGATAAAAGGCATCTGTTCGCCCACGGCGGCGTAGAGCTGAATTATACCCGGGGCTCCGAAAGGCTGGTCTTCGAATACAGGGGAGTGAGGATATGTCCCAATATCTGCTACGACCTGCGCTTCCCTGTCTGGAGCAGGAACAGGAACGATTATGACCTTCTCATCAACTCTTCAAACTGGCCCGAAGCCAGGCGCGATGTATGGCTGACATTGTTAAAGGCCAGGGCTATTGAAAATCAATGCTATGTGGCGGGAGTAAACCGTGTCGGCCTCGACGGATTGGATATAAATTATTCAGGCGATTCCATGATGATAGGACCGAAGGGAGAGATAATAGCCTCCGCGGAGCTTTACCGTGAATGCATTATATCATGCGAGATCAGTATTGAAGAACTGAATGAATTCCGTAATAAATTCCCCGCGAGCGGTGATGCGGATAGTTTTACAATACACGCGTAGTGGCGCAGGGCAATGTATTATGTATTATAGGCGATGTATTATAGGCGATGTATTATAGGCGATGTATTATAGGCGATGTG